>JBOHWI010000175.1:0-4740 GCA_050736675.1 Binatus sp. (SeqCode) | reverse complement strand
CGATCAGAGTCTGGACCTGCGACTTGAGCGTCTCGACCTCGGTCGTGAAAGGATGCGGAACCTTCAGCACCTCGTCCACTTGCAGCTCGTCGTCGGGATGCATCCGGTTGGCGTGGGCGAGCTCGTCGGGTGTAATCCCAAACATTTGCGCAATTGCGCCGACCGTGTCGCCGGGGCGAACCGTGTACGGGATGACGTTCGCCGGATGAGCCGGTCTGACGACGGGCTTCGGCGCCGATTCGTCCGCAGGCTCGTCCGTGTCGCGAGCCTCGTAAGGTGCGCTCTCGCTCGAGGGAGGTGAGACTCGCGCAGGCGCAGCGGAGGGCGGAATCGTGCTTTCGTTGAAGTCGGATTGTGCGAACGCAAGTCCGCAGCCGGCAACGATAAACGTCACCGCGAGGGCAAGTCTTGAAAAGGCCGACCTGAACCGTCGCGCGCTCATGATACCCGTCCCCTTGGCCTGCGAACCCATTCCAGTATCTATCAGATCCGGTTCAGGGTCTAGGATGTGGCAATCGTGCTACGAGCGCGGCGGCGGATGCAGCGCGGCGTAGGCGGCGCCGACCACTCCGCCTTGCGGACCGAGGGCGGCACGCACGATTTTCGCCTGCGAGGCCATCGCGGTGAAGGCTCGTTCGCGCACTTGGGCCGTCATGGTTTTGCGCATGTACGGCAGCGCGCCGGCCACGCCACCGCCGATCACGACCAAGTCGGGGTTGAAGGCGTTGATGAACGAGGCAATCGCGATTCCGAGATAGTGGCCGGCAGTCGCGAAAGCCTCGCACGCGAGATGGTCCCGGCGGCGGGCTTGGGCGGTCAATCCACGCACCGAGAAATTATTTTCAGAATCAACGATTTGAGCGGGCAGGGGCGCGCCACTCGGCAATCCAAGGCGTCGTTCGACCAGGCCGCGCAGGCCCGACGCTGACGCGTACGACTCGAGGCATCCGTGCGAGCCGCAGTCGCATGGCGGGCCGTCCGGATTGACGGTGACGTGCCCCAATTCACCGGCCATCCCGCTGCGCCCGTGGACGAGCTTGCCGCCGACAATCAGCCCGCCGCCGACTCCGGTGCCGAGCGTCAGCAGCACGACGTCGCGCCGGCCGCGCGCCGCTCCGCGCCAGTATTCGCCGAGCGCCCAGGCGTTGGCGTCGTTTTCGAGAACGACCTTGCGCCCGATCAGCGCTTCGAGCTTGCGCCGAAGCGGGTATCCGCGCCATGCGGCAACATGCGGCGCCTGCATCACGGTTCCCGAGTGCACGTTCAACGGCCCCGGCACCGCGACACCAATCGCGCGCGGCGAGCCGAGTCCGCCCCGGCGCGCAGTGTTCAGCAGATGAATGGTCTGCGCGGCGATATTTTCAGCGACGGCGGCGGCCTGGCGCGACGCGAGCGACGGTCCGTGCTCCATCAGGATCACGTCGCCCCTGACGGACACGGCCGCGCATCGGATATTGGTGCCACCCATATCCAAACCGACCGCCCACGCTCGCGTCATTTTCCCCAGGCGCCCTGGAATCTCATCAGCGCGAGGTATTCGCGATTTCCGGCACGGCCTTCAATCGGCGATTCGACGGTGCCGGCCACGTCCAGACCGATACTCTCCGCGAACTCGACGATCCCCGCGACCGCTTCGCGCCGGAGCTTTTCGTCCTTGACGATACCGCCCTTGCCGACCTTGCCTTTGCCGACTTCGAATTGCGGCTTGATCAGCGCGATTATCTCTGCGCGCGGCGCGACCAGCGCCAGCACCGCCGGGATCACCAGCCGCAGCGAGATGAAGCTGGTGTCGATAGTCACCAGCTCGGGCACGTGGGGCAAATCGGCCGGCGCTGCGAGCCGGATGTTCATGCGATCGAGCACGGTGACGCGCGGATCCTCGCGCAGTTTCAGCGCCAGCTGGCCGTAGCCGACGTCCATCGCGATTACGCCCTTGACGCCGCGGCGCAGCAGTACGTCGGTAAAGCCGCCCGTCGATGCGCCGACATCCATCGCGAGCTTACCCTCGACCGAGAGGCCGAAGTGCTCGAGCGCGGCGATGAGTTTGTAGGCGCCGCGCGAGACGAACTGCGGCGCACCCGCCATCAGCGCGATGGGGGTTTCGGAGTCGACCTTGAGGTCGGCTTTGTAGGCCGGCCGCGAATTGACGCGCACGCGCCCCGCCATTATCAGGCGTTGGGCTATTTCGCGGCTGTCGGCCAGACCGCGGCGCGCCATCTCGGCGTCGAGCCTGAAGCGGGCCAGCGGCGCCGGGGAGCGCCGGGTCCTGGGCTTGGGCTTGGCGCCGGAACCATTGTTAGAAGGGTGTTTCGTCGTCGTCCTTTGCGCCGGCGGGATGATCGTCATCAGACGATGCTTCAATGGGCGCCGTGCGTAGTTCGCCGCCGGCGCTCCGCGTTAGCAGTTCGACCTTGCGCTCGACTTCGTCGAGTTTCCCGTTGAGCGCCTTCACCAGCATGACGCCGCGTTCGAAGGCTGCAATCGATTCCTCCAGCGTGAGCTCGCCCGAATCGACCTTACTGACGATCGTTTCCAGGTCCTTGAGCTCGTCCTCGAATTTTTTTGTCTTCGCGACCATCGTCAATCGTCTCAGATCGTGCGGCCGGTCGTGCGCGCGCTCAGCCGCCCCCTGGCCAGCCGGATGTCGAGCTCATTGCCCAACTCGACTGCGGCCGCGTCGAACACCGCGCGCGAGTTGCTCTTGTCGATCACGACGGCATAGCCGCGGTCCAGAACTTTCAGCGGCGACAACGCGTCGAGGCGTCCCGCCATCGCGCCAAGCTGGCGGCGACTGGCTACCAGAGCCGACGCAATGCCATGAAGCAGATTGTTGCGAAGCCGCAAAGTCCGCAGGCGCAGCTCGCGCGCCATCGCGCCCGGACTGCGCAGGCGGAGCTGCAACTCGCGCACGCTGCGCCGCCGGTCCGCGACTCGCGAGGCCACCGCATCGGCAAGTTCGGTCTCGAGACCGGCGATGCGTTCGCGTGCGTCGGCCACAATTCCGCCGGGACGTCGAATGCGCTCGGCCAGACCGTCCACCGATTCGCGACGAGCCGACAAGTCGCGGTCCATCACGCTCGCGAGCGAAGCGCCGAGCAAATCGACGCGCTCTTTCAACTCGGCAAGACTGGGCACTACCATCTGCGCAGCCGCTGTGGGAGTGGGCGCGCGCAGGTCGGCGACGAAATCCGCAATGGTGTAATCGACTTCGTGGCCGACGGCGGAGATCACCGGAATCGTCGAGTGGAAAATTGCGCGGGCGACTATTTCCTCGTTGAATGCCCACAAATCTTCGAGCGAGCCGCCGCCGCGCCCGACGATCAACACTTCGGCGCGGCCGTCGCGATTGAGATCGGCGATCGCGTCGGCGATCTCCCGGGCCGAACCGTCGCCCTGCACCCTGGCGGGCCGGAAAATCACCTGCACGCTCGGGAAGCGATCGAACAAAATGCGCAGCATGTCGCGCAGTCCCGCACCGCCGCGCGCCGTCACGATTCCAATCCGGCGCGGCAGGAACGGCATCGCGCGTTTGCGCGCCCGGTCGAACAGTCCTTCGGCCTCAAGCCGCCGCTTCAACTGCTCGAACGCGACCTGCAACGCGCCGACGCCGCGCGGCTCCATTTCTTCGGCGTAAAGTTGCAACGCGCCGCGCTGCTCGAAGATTTGCACGCGCCCGCGAACGATCACTTCCATCCCGTCAACGGCTTTGAATCGCATCCGGTTGAACGCCGTCTTGAACATCACGACGTTGATCGCGCTGCGGGAGTCTTTGAGTGTGAAATAATAATGATTCGACGGCGCCAGGCGCGCGTTCGAGATCTCGCCGACCACCCAGCACTCGCCGAGGCTCGCGTCGAGCGCGTCGCGGACCATCCGCACCAGGTCAGATACTGTAATCAGGCCCGCGCGACGGCCGCGCAGCGAGAGGTCGAGCTGCCCGTCCATGGCCGCTTAGCTTATCAGAAGGTGTTGCCAGAGACCTATATGGCGCATTAGATGAGCTTTTCCACGATTGTGCGGGCCAACGGCTCGCGATGGCGCATCCGGCCGAGGCGATAGCCGCCGAATAGACGCGTCAGCGACTCCTCGTTCGCGTCGGTCGCCGAAGAGTCGGCGCGGTCGCAATCGCAAAGAATGTATCCGGCGACTTTTAGTCCGCGGCTCCTGCAGCGCTGCAGCGCGAGCGTCATCGCGTCGGCGCAGCCGGAACGATTCCCAGCGACCACGATAACTTCGAGGCCGAGCATCGCGGCAAGGTCGGCAAAATCGGTGTCGCGTGTGGTCGGCGAAACGATCGTGCCCGCGCTTTCAACCAGCACGACGTCGTTTTGCGCAGAGATCTCCTCGAAGCATCGCGCTATATGCGCAAGGTCGGGCTCATCTTCGGCCGGCGCAAGCATCGAGCGATAACGACATGGACTCATCGACTCGATCGGCAGGTTGGAACCGACCGCGAGTGCCAACGCGTCCGCATCGCGGGGCGCCAGTTTGCCGTCGATCTCCGCGCATCCGGTCTCGATCGGCTTCATCACGCCCACGCGCATCCCGCGCGCCCGCATCGCGAACCCAAGCGCGCATCCGACCGTGGTCTTGCCCACCGCGGCGCCGGTACCGGTGATAAGGAATCGTTTTCGTTGCCCCATAGCGTGATCGCTCCGAATATTGAGTCTAACATCAAGCCGAGGCTCGCGATTCAGGATAGCGGGAGGAAGCAATGACCAACGCCAATCACCCCCTCGT
>JBOHWI010000174.1:0-2874 GCA_050736675.1 Binatus sp. (SeqCode) | reverse complement strand
GGCGCATCGCGTAACGCCGGCCGATGCCGGTACGCGACCTGATCCATTGATCGGAGGTGTCCATGTAGCGTTCGAGATCCTTGTTGTCCAGGGCGGTGCGCGGGACGGCTCGTCCGGTGGCGACAATTCTTGAGCCCATGATGAACCAGCGAAGGGGTCAGCTCTGTTTGGCGGGCCTGAAGGCCAGCGTGGTGTTGGTGCCGCCGAAGCCGAATGAATTATTGAGCGCGATGCGGATCTTCGCGGGGCGCGCCTTATTCGGCACGTAGTCGAGGTCGCATTGCGGATCGGGAACTTCCTGATTGATGGTCGGCGGCATCATCCCGCGTTCGATCGCGAGGACCGTATACACCGACTCAATCGCGCCGGCCGCACCGAGCGTGTGCCCGGTCATCGACTTGGTCGAGCTAATCGCAAGCTTCGCGGCGCGCTCCCCGAAGACGTGCTTCACCGCTTGCGTCTCGGCGAGGTCGCCTTGTTCGGTCGAAGTGCCATGAGCGTTGATGTAATCGACCTCATTGGGATCGAGGTCGCTGTCTTCGAGACACATCCGCATGCACTTGGCGGCGCCGCGTCCCTCCGGCGAAGGCGACGTGATATGGTACGCGTCGCTGTTGGCCGCGTAACCGCAGATCTCGGCGAGGATCTTTGCGCCGCGCGCGATCGCGGCGTCGCGCTCCTCCAGAATCAGCGCTCCCGAGCCCTCCGACATCACGAATCCGTCGCGCTCCTTGTCGAAGGGGCGGCTGGCTTTCTCGGGAGTTTCGTTGCGCGTCGAAAGCGCGCGCATCGCGACGAATCCACCCACGCCGAGCGAGGTGATGGCGGCTTCCGCGCCGCCGGTGATCGCGGCGTCGAGGTAGCCGAGCCTGATCATCCGATACGCCTCGCCGATCGCATGGCTGCCGGACGCGCATGCGCTGGTGGTGGCCAGGTTGGCGCCGCGCGCTCCGTAGCGAATCGAAATCTGGCCGGGGGCGAGATTGCTGATCAGCTTGGGGATGAAGAACGGCGTAACGTGGCGCAGCCCGGTCTCGATGAAAACCTTATGGTACTCCTCGATAGTGCAGAGGCCGCCGATGCCGACACCGACGAGTACGCCGACGTTGTCGGCATTGTCTTCGGTGATCTTGAACCCCGACTGGCGCATCGCCTGCTCGGCGGACGCGACCGCATACTGGATGAAGGGGTCCATCTTTTTGATGTCGCGTTTTTCGATCCAGTCCTCGGGGTTGAAATCCTTGACCTCGCCGCAGATACGGGCGGGGAATTCCGAGGCGTCGAAGCGCGTAATCAGCGCGATACCGGAGCGCCCCGCCATCAGGGCGTCCCAGTTCTTCTCCACTCCGACTCCGAGCGGTGTTACCAGACCCACTCCGGTGATCACCACGCGGCGCTCAAGCATCTGTCTCATCAGGCCCCTCATCCTCCATCGAGTTCAACTTAATCATCTATCAAAAACCGGCGCTGGTCGAGAATCCATAACGTCCGAACGGCAATGACAAACCGCCTCGGCGTGAAACTCGGACGACCCCGATTAGACAGCGAGAGACATCCGCGCTACGCTGGCGCACGAGGGATTCCTGCCGTGCCAAACCAGTTTACGGCGATTATTGAACACGACCGCGATTGGTATATCGCCTACTGCGCGGAAATTCCCGGCGCAAACGGCCAAGGTAAGACCAAGAAGGAAGCGCTAGAGAGTCTGGCCAAGGCTATCAAACTGGTCCTTGGGGATCGTCGTGCCGATGCTCTCCGCGGATTGCCCTCCGAAGCGTTACGGGAAACCGTGACGATCAAGTGAAGCGTGGCGATCTCCTTCGTCATCTTCGGCGTCACGGCTGTTATCTGAAGCGCGAAGGCAGCGCACACTCGCTATGGTGCAATCCCGCGACCGGCCGCGTTGAAGCTGTGCCGCGACATGGCGAGATCGCGAACCCGCTCGCCGCGAAGATTAGTCGCGGGCTTTCGGGTCCCAGAACCCGTTCGATCCTAGGCTCGATTCTGAGATCCGCCCGAGCGGCGTCATCGCGCCACCGCAAGCCTTGCATCTCAACTTGGAGCGGTGAAACAATCCGATCGTGCCGCTCAGCGATCCTGAAGACGATCCGTTCACGAAACTTGCGCAAAATCTCGGCGAACTCGAAGTTGTGATCGGCGAGCGCGCGCGGCCTGCGATTGCCGGCGTGCGCGAGCGCATGCGCGACGCGCTCGCATGCCGCGAGCGGGGCGACATGGCGGGTTCGCTCGCGGCGATTCGTCTTGCGATGGAACAACTGGCCGCGCTGGGCAGCACGCTGGACCCGGAAGAAGGTGCAGTGATGCGGCTTATCGCGGAACGATTCACCGCCGCACTCGGCACCGGGCATAAGGGTGAGGTAAAAACCAGCGTGGACGTCATGCGCCGCAAGGCCGGCGACACCAACGACGACAGCAAAAACAAAAAGGATTGGTAACTGACGAGCCCGAAGTTGGCGAGTCGTGTGCGTACCGCGCTAGATTTAAAGACATCCTGTGAACGAAAAACCGGCGGATTCAATGGCCGCCCCAAACCATACGTGGTGAAATCTTGGCGACTGCTGCCCAAATCAAAGTGAGCGGGTCCGACCTGGACCAAACCTGCATCAACGCGATTCGCGTGCTGACGATCGACGCGGTCCAGAAAGCCAACTCCGGGCACTGCGGATTGCCGATGGGGATGGCGCCGGCCGCCTACCTGGTTTACACGCGGTTCATGCGGCACAATCCCAAGAATCCAAAATGGTTCGGACGCGACCGCTTCGTGCTGTCGGCTGGCCACGGCTCGATGCTGCTGTACGCCATGCTCTATCTCACCGGCTACGACATCTCGCTCGACGACATCAAGCAGTTTCG
>JBOHWI010000173.1:0-2924 GCA_050736675.1 Binatus sp. (SeqCode) | reverse complement strand
CGTCAGTACCTGGCGCGCGCCGCTAGTTCGCGGCATCGTCTTTTGTTGGCGACGATTCCGGTTACACATCGCTCGACGAACAGCGCTATCGATCGCCGCATCATCTCGATCTCGTCGAAGACGTTTGCGGCCGCCGCGCCCTCGAAGACGTTCAGGTTCAGCTCGCCGCGCTCGAGTGCGAGCCGCGTCGCACGCTCGCATCCCAACACCTGGAAGCAGCATTGCAGCATCGTTTCCGGAATCGCCGGATTGATTTTCCCCGGAAAGATTGACGAGCCTTCCTGCACGGCGGGCAGGATTATCTCGCCGAAGCCGCCTGCCGGGCCCGACGCCAGCAGCCGCAGATCTTGCGCGATCTTAATCAGCACCTCGGCGAGCATCGCGAGCTGTGCAGACACTTCCGCAAGGTCGTCCATATTCTGCGCCGCGTCGTAGAGATTGCGCCGCAGAGTGAGTTTCGTCCCTCCGAGTTCGTTCAACCGCTTGACGATAGCGCGCCGATAGGTCGCCGATGCTCCGCTGCCGGAGCCAATCGCAGTGCCGCCGAGATTTATCCGCGCGAGTGCGCGCACGCTGCGGCCCAATTCGCCGGCACGCCGCTCGATCGCTTCCGCATGAGCGCCAAAAAGTTCGCCGAGCGACACCCTGGACGCATCCTGCAAACACGTTCGCGAGATCGTGATGACCGGCCACAACTGAACTGCCTTCGCGCGAAACGCGCCGACGCTTCGAGCAAGGACACGCCGCAGTCCGCTCCATCGAGCGAGCACCGTCATCCGAATCGCCGTGTGGCAGACGTCGGCCGTCGATTGCGAAGCGTTGACGTGCAACTTGGGATGCACCGGCTGGTAGGTTCCGCGTGCGGCCCCGAGATACTCGTTGGCGAGATTCGCGATGACTTCGTTCACATTCATATTGACCGCGATACTGCCGCCGCCGGCGAGCATGTCGATCGGGAACTGCGCGAGATGTTCGCCGCGAATCAGCGCGTCGCAGGCGCGTTCGATCGCGCCGTGGCGCCGCGCGTCGAGCACGTGCGCATCGCGATTGGCTCGTGCGGCAGCCTTTTTGACCGTCGCGAGCGCGCGAATGTAGTCCGGAAAATTTGCGAGCGACCGCCCGGAGAAACTTAGATTCTCAAGCGCCCGGACGGTTTGAATTCCATAGAGCGCGTCGGCGGGAACCGCGCGCGCGCCCAGCAGATCTTTCTCGATGCGAGTCGCGGGCGGCGCGGCTGAGCTACTGTCGTACGCGAGCAGCGCGACCAGCCGGGTAGTGCGGCCGCTAATCGGCGTGACGCGATGGATGGAGTTGCGTCCTTCGAACAGCAGCAGTGTCCCCGGATGCATCGCGACGCGCACCACGCCTTCGCCGGAACCCTCGAGCAGACGCTGAACGCGCGGATAGTTTTCGTTTTCGTTGCCGACGCTGCGAATCAGTGGGACGTATTCGAAGTCGCCGCCCGCCTCCGAGGGTCGCAGCGCAATCGAGGTGACGAAGTCGGTCTGATCGTAGTGCCAGTGCAGGCGTTCGCCCTCCCCCATCACCGCCAGGTTCAGCGCGCCCATCGGATCGGCGTAGCGATACAGCCGATCTTTTTTCAGCGCCGCCGCTATGAACTCCATCAGCGGATCCCATTCAAACAGTTGTCGCATCGCGGAGTCGTGCGGAAACCGATCGTAGGCGACGACACCTACCGAGGTCGGCTCGAAAAACTTGCGCGGATGATCTGACGGCCACGAAGGGTCAGGGACTTCGAGATAAGGCGTGCCCGTTACCACGCTGTGATACGCGTGCGACGCGAGCGAATCCGCCTCGCGCACGAGCATCGCAACCGCTTCGGGCTTGAGAAATCCGGGCAGCTCGCAGGCGCCGGAGCGGTCGAGCTGATCGCGGGATTGACGCGTCAGTTCGCGCGTGGCGTCGCTGATCAAATTGAGGATCGGATAGCGCGCGAGATCGATCAGATCGGCCGGCGACGGTCGCGCCGATTCGGTGTCGTTGACGGCCTTCGTCTGCATACTCTCAGCGACCTCGTTTTCCAGGCACGCGAACACGATCTGAATAGCACAAAGGGCTGGAAACCAGACAAAAGGCGCCGAAATTGCGCAGGGTCGATTGGCCGAAAAAGGCCGATTTATACCACCGGTTGGTAGTGGGCGGTTCAAAACCGCCCACTACCCACCGGTTGTGGTCCAGTGACGGGCGTACCACCAAGGGTAGTTTCGTTCCGTCAAATTTAGGTTTCACTTAGCAGATGCTGCCCGAGGAGGGAGCTGAGTGAGCCTGAAGGAGGGCGGTTGTTGTCCATATGTATTGCTTAGCATTTCTGAGGCGCCGGCGTCAGGCTGAATAGTTCATCCCTGAACTTTGATGTAAGTTTATTCGCATCCACAAGACGCTGCGCGTGCCGCCTGCAATGCAGGCTGGCGTTGTGGATCATCTCATGCCATATGAAGATTTGATCGGAATTGTGGACGAATGGGAAGCCCATCAGAAAGCAGAGCAAACCGCATGAACATGCTGGCACTGGCAATCGGGTTTGTCATCGGCTACTCAGTCAGCAGAGCAGAAACCCATCTCAGCAAAAAGCTGAACTGGCTCTAAGTCGTTCCACTTTGTCCCATGTGATCCCGCTTAATCCCGATGAAATTCAAACTGAGGCACTACTCAAGGCTAGTTTCGTTCCGTCAAATTTAGGTTTCAAGGGAGACCGGATGCGGAAGGGACGCTGCGGCGTCGGCAGGGTTAGGCACAGAACTCCTGGCAGGAGAGCTTTGCATAACCTCGGTGGACATTCGGAACAGACGCGGAATCTTGAATCGCGCGCGAAAAAACGCGCGCTGTAAGGATGCTCACCTTAGTCCTCTCCCTAGCAGAGACCTTTGCATAACCCTGCGATCTGTGATCAAAAGATGAGTGCG
>JBOHWI010000172.1:0-1928 GCA_050736675.1 Binatus sp. (SeqCode) | reverse complement strand
GCCAATACCACCCGAAGCGGCGCGCCCTGAGAAGATCCTGGCGCTCGAGGCCGTCAATGCAAAAGAGGGAATTAGGCTGACTTGGGATCGCCCCGACAACTACGCGGGCGGCGCGAAGATGAATGACCTTGGCGGGTTTTCACTCTCGCGCGCTGAGGAGGGAAAGCCGGTCGAGAAGATCGGCGACATCCAGGTGCATGACGAAGGGCGCTTCCAGGTACAGCGCACCTTTACGTTCATCGACGGTTCGACAATTATGGGCAAGACCTATCACTACCAGGTGACTTCCAACACCACCGACGGTTACGTCAGCGAGCCGTCGAATGATGTGACGATCATACGCAGGAATCCGTCCGTGCCGCCGAACCCGGAGACTTTCGTGGTGCCGACCCCGGTGCCGATAAAATAACGCCGGTCGCGAGCGGAGCCGCGGCGCGCGGCCGTTTATTCGTCGGGCTGCGCTATGATAGAAACGAAAGTTCGCAATCGCGATATCGCATCGCAATGAACTACTTCGAATACCGCAACGATCAGCTCTGTGCGGAAGACGTGCCGGTCGCCGATCTGGCGCGGCGAATCAACACGCCGTTCTTCGTCTACAGCGCGCGCACTCTCAGGCGCCACTTCCGGGTCTTCGACGAGGCCTTCGCCGGGACGGATCACTTGATCTGCTACGCGATGAAGGCGCTCTCGAACCTGAGCATCCTGAAACTATTCGCTTCGATGGGCGCCGGATTCGATATCGTCTCCGTTGGCGAGCTGATGCGATGCCTTCGGATCGGCGCGGATCCCCGCAAGATCGTGTTCTCCGGCGTCGGCAAGACCGACGAGGAGATCGCCGCCGCGCTCGACGCCGGCATCCTGATGTTCAATGTAGAGTCGCGCCCGGAACTGCATCGCATCGCCGAGGTCGCGGGCCGGATGAAGCGCCGCGCGCCCGTCAGCCTGCGCGTGAATCCGGATCTCGATCCGGGCACGCATCCGCATATCTCGACCGGCCATCGTGACAGCAAGTTCGGCGTGCCGCTCTCGCAGGTGGACGAATACTACGCGGAGGCGAGCGCGCTGGCGCAGCTCGAAATCGTCGGTCTGAGCACGCACATCGGCTCGCAGATAACCGAGACGGCGCCGTTCGCCGAGGCCGGACGGAAGGTCGCGGCAATAGTCGGGCGGCTGCGTAGTGCGGGAATCGCGCTCAGGTATCTCGATCTCGGCGGCGGCCTCGGCATCCCTTACCAGGAGCAGCCGCCACCGCCCTCGGAATACGCGCACGCGCTGCTGAAGCCAATCGCGAGGCTCGGGCTCAAAATAATTACCGAACCGGGACGCGTGATTGTCGGAAATGCCGGCGTGCTGGTGACGCGCGTGCTCTACAACAAGCAGACCGATGTGAAGCGGTTTATCGTTATCGACGGCGCGATGAACGATTTGATTCGTCCGGTGCTCTACGAGGCGTATCACGAGATTGTTCCAGTCGATCGCCGCAAGGTGGGCAAGACCGTTACCGCCGATATCGTCGGTCCGGTTTGCGAGAGCGGCGATTTCTTCGCGCGGGAGCGGAAAATGGCCGAGCCCGAGGAGGGCGACTTGCTCGCCGTGATGAGCGCCGGCGCGTACGGCTTCGTGATGTCTTCCAACTACAACAGCCGCCCGCGCGCGCCCGAGATCCTGGTTGACGGCGCCGCCGTTCACGTGATTCGCGATCGCGACACTTTCGAGGATCAAATTCGCGGCGAACATATCATTGATCTCAAGCCGGCGTGAGCGCGCAACGCGATGGCAACGCTCGAATTCACCAAGATGCACGGATGCGGCAACGACTATGTTTATATCGTTGCGATGCGCGCACGTCCCGCCGATCCGGCGGCGCTTTCCGTCGAACTCTCTGACCGCCATTTCGGAATCGGCGGCGACGGCCTGATCATGCT
>JBOHWI010000171.1:0-2991 GCA_050736675.1 Binatus sp. (SeqCode) | reverse complement strand
TCCTGAAGTAGTCCTCAGGCTTGGGGTAGATCTCCCACAGCGCTTCCCGAGCCGCCGCCAGCGTGTCGGTATCGAGGAAATTTTCGACGATCGTAAAGCCCTGATTCCAAACCTCGGCGAGATTTCTCTCCGGTACGCCCATCCAGATCCCTACTACTTCTCTGACTTTGCCTTGGGCTCCGCTTTGCCGGAGCCGCCCATCAGCGTACCCGCGCCCCGCATGATCCTTGTGCCGACGCTCAGCAATGCATCGGTGACGCCCGGGAACAGCGACGCGAGTTTCTCCGCGACCGCCGCGCCCGGAGGAACGTCCACCTCGGTGAGCCCGAACGCAGCCGCGGCCAGCACCGCCCACGTCACCCATCGCGCCGGCATCGCCATCATGGCGGATACCCCATGGAGCGAATCGTGCCTGAGCGCGTTGCGCGCCATCGGCGTGTCGATCACCCCGGGCATCACCAGCGACACTTTTATCCCGGTGTTGAACAGCTCTACGCGCAGAGCCTCCGTCATTCCCACCAGCGCGAATTTGGTGGAGCTGTAGCCTCCGAGCGGACTCACGCCGCGGCGTCCAGCGAGCGACGAGATGTTCACGATATTGCCGGCCTTGGCCTTGCGCATCACCGGCAGCACCGCCTGCATCGCGTTGAGCGCGCCGAAGACGTTGACCGCCATCATCTTTTCCAGGTCTTCGGGGCGCATTTGCTCGACCGTTTCCGAGATGAGCAATCCCGCCGAGTTGATGAGGATGTCGACCTTCCCGAATGCTTCCTTGACCTGCTCGACCGCCCAGAACACCCGCGCGCGATCGGTCACGTCGCAATCGAGCGCGAGCGCCTTGCCGCCGGCCTTGTTGATTTTGGTCGCGAGTTCTTCGAGCTGAACGCGCCGCCGTGCCAGGAGCGCGACCTGCGCGCCCTGTTCGCCAAACGCGAGCGCGACATCATGGCCGATGCCGCTCGACGCGCCGGTTACTATCACCGATTTGTCGAAAAAGTAACCGCGCACCGGTCCTTTGGATTCCCGCTTGACTTCGCTCATTACCGTCACCTCGATTGGGCGCCGCGGCACGGAACGGATGGTCGGGACGTCGCGATTGGCATTGTGCGCCGCCCGCGCGCGCCTTCGCAAACCCCATTGAGGCGGGTTGCCGAGGCGATACCGGGTGGTTAGCTTTGAGGGGGATATAGTGAACTCGAGAACTGTCATCACTGAAATCGCCGCTGCCGGCGCGTTGATCGGTTCGTATCCGCTGGATTGGCTGGTCAGGCGCGGCGAGCCGTACTTCTGCGCGCCGTCCAGCGAGCCGGTCATTCTGATTCACGGGTTCGGCGGCAGCCGTTCCAACCTGCTGGCGCTTGCGGCGTACCTGCGGCTGTCCGGATTCGACAACGTGTCGTATTTCGAGTACCCGCGATGGCAAACGCTCGCCGATTCAGCCGCGCAACTCGGGCGCGTCGCGGAAGAGAAATCCGACGGCAACGGCGTCCATCTGATTGGTCACAGCCTCGGCGGCACCGTGGCCCGGCGCTACGCCGCCGGCGCGCCAGACCGCACGGTGCGATCGCTCATCACGCTCGGCTCGCCGTATTCCTACGGACAATGGAGTCCCCGCGAGCTCGGGGTTTTCGGCGACGACGATCCGATTGTGCCGGCGCCGATCGAGATGCTGACGACTCGCGTCACGTTCGCGCGGATAGTCACACTGCATGACGTCGGGCATCTCGCACTGGTTTTTCATCCCGAAGTGTTGCGAATCGTCGCCACCGAGCTACGCGCGAATCGCGCGCCCGAGAGCAAAATCGCGGCCTAGGCGGAATTAAACGCGGGCCGCTCGCCCCGCATCTAGTCGCGGCTTACGCGCTGGCGCGTCGATCGAGCGCCCTCTACACTCAGCGCGTGCCATTAGCCAAACATGCCGGCGCCATCTTGCTGGTCGGCGGGCAAAGCTCGCGGATGGGCCAGCCCAAGGCCGCGCTCGATTTCGGCGGCATGCCGCTGCTCACCAGGATCGTCATCGAGCTCAAATACTGGTTCGACGAAATTGTGATTGTTGCGGCGCCAGAGTCGGCCGGACAACCGCGCATCGGGATTCCCGGATTGAAGATCGTTTACGACGAGACCGCATTTGCGGGTCCGCTCGACGCGCTCCGGCGCGGTCTCGATGCGCTCGATCACAGCGTCGCTTTCGCCTGCTCATGCGATCTGCCGCTGTTGAATTCCGACGTAGCGGCTGAGCTGGTTGCGATGCTCGACGACTTCGACGCGGTCATTCCCGAAGTCGGCGGCAAGTTGCAGCCGCTGCACGCCGTCTATCGCAAGCGTTGCGCAAATGCGATCGCGTCGCTCGAAGCGAGCGGTGAAAGACGCCTGACCGCGAGCGCGAGCGCCATCAACGGGCGCAGAGTGACCGAGGAAGAACTGCGAAAGATCGATCCTCAGCTCAACAGCTTCTTCAACGTGAACACGCCCGAGGATTATCGGCAAGCACTCAAGCTCGCCGGCCTCGCCAGGTAGTTCGAGCGCTACGCCTTCTTCTCCCAGCGCAGAATCGGGCGGCGCGCCGCCAGCGCCTCGTCCACCCGCGAGACCGGCAGCGTCTGCGGCGCGTTCTTGACGCGCTCGGGATCGTTCAACGCTTCGTCGTAAATTTTTTCCATCGCTTCGACGAAGCTGTCTAGAATTTGCTTGCTCTCGGTCTCGGTCGGTTCGATCATCAGCGCGCCCGGCACCACCAGCGGGAAGTAGATCGTCGGCGGATGGATGCCGAAATCGAGCAGGCGTTTGGCGATTTCGAGCGTGCTCACGTCAGCACGCTTTTCGAGGTCGTGCGAGAGTACGCACTCGTGCATAGAAGGCTCGCCGGTCGCGCAGGGGAAGCGCGGATGCAGCCGTGTGCGCACGTAATTCGCGCCGAGGATCGCCAGCCGGCTCGCCATCCCGAGCCCGTCGCCTCCCAATGCGAGGATGTATGCATAGGCGCGCACTATC
>JBOHWI010000170.1:0-12395 GCA_050736675.1 Binatus sp. (SeqCode) | reverse complement strand
CGCCAGGGCGGCTCGACTCTCACCCAGCAGCTGATGAAGAACTTTTTCCTGACGCGGGAGCGCAGCTACAAGCGCAAGATCAAGGAAGCGATGATGGCGTACATCGCGGAGCGCGACTACTCGAAGGATGAAATCCTTGAAAACTATATTAACGATATCTACCTCGGCCAGCGGGGACAGGAAGGCATCTACGGCGTGTGGGAAGCGTCTGAGTACTACTTCTCGAAGGAGCCGCGCGATCTGACTATCGGCGAAATGGCTACTATCGCGGGCCTGATCAGCTCGCCCAACCGGCTCAATCCGCTGCATCACCCCGACGCCGCGCGCGTGCGGCGCGACGAAGTCCTGGCCGCGATGCTCGAGGATGGTTACATCAGCAAAGCCGCCTACGATGCGGCGGCGGGCGAGCCGCTGCGGGCGCGCGAAGTTTATGCCGAGGGCAACGACGCCCCCTACTTCGTCGATTACGTCAAGAAGGAGCTGGCGGAGCGCTACCCACCGCAGGTTCTGAGCGGCGAAGGTTTGCGCATCTTCACCTCGCTCGACGTGCACATGGAAAAGCTCGCGGAGGCGTCAATCGCGCACAATCTCGGCGATTTGGAGGTCAAGCATTCAAAGCTGGTCCGGCGCGAGGCCAAGCAGCGCCTCGAGTCGTGCCTGATCGCGCTCGAGCCGCAGAGCGGTAAGATTCGCGCGATGGTCGGCGGGCGCGACTATCGCTCGAGCCAGTTCAATCGCGTTACTCAGTCCAAACGCCAGCCCGGCTCGGTTTTCAAGCCGGTGACCTACCTGGCGGCCTTCGACGAGACCCTGTCGGGAGGCGCCGAAAAGTTTCTGCCGACTACCTATATCGAGGACGCGCCGTTCACCTGGCAGTACGGCGACATGAGCTGGACGCCGAAAAACTATCGCGACCGCTTCTTCGGCCACGTTACGCTCGAGTTCGCGCTCGGCGAGTCGCTCAACTCCGCTACGGCGCGGCTGGCCAACAGCGTCGGGCTGGATCGGATCCGGGCGATGGCGTCGAAGCTGGGCTTTGGCGACTTGCCGGCGTACCCGTCGATCGTGCTGGGCGGAATCGAAGTCTCGCCGATGCAGGTCGCACGCGCGTACGCGATAATCGCCAACGACGGGATGGAAATCCAACCCTACGCCGTCACCAGTGTCGTCGATGAAAACAACAAGGTGATCGAGGGCCACGAACTCACCGCCGAACAAGTAATCTCGCCGCAACTCGCGTACATGATGCAGTTCATGCTCGAAAACGTGATCAACCACGGCACCGGCGCGGGCGCGCGCTCGATGGGATTCACGCGGCCGGCGGCCGGCAAGACGGGCACCACCAACGACGCCAAGGATGCGTGGTTCGCGGGTTTTACGCCGAACCTGCTGGCGGTGGTGTGGACCGGTTTCGATCAGAAGGAGGAGCTTGGCCTGACCGGCGCGCAAGCTTCGCTGCCGGCGTGGAGCGCCTTTATGAAAGCGGCGACGGCGGCGCGGCCGCCGCTGGATTTCACCGCTCCGCCGGGAATCGTCGAGGTGAAAGTCGATCCGGCTACCGGCTGCCTGGCGACGCCCTCTTCCCCGGTTGCCATGACGAGCGTGTACCCGGAAGGGATGGCGCCAACGGCGCCCTGCTCGTATGATACTTCCCCATCATTGACCTCTGCCGACCACAAGATGCCCGAGGCGCCGAACCCCGTAGCCGATCCGAATGACTAGTTCGCGATGATGCGATTCGGTCCACTTGCGTTTGCAATATTTCTGTCGATGGCGCCCGGTTACGCGAACGCGGCGCAGCGTACGAGGCGCGCGCCGATTATCCTGGCGAAGTTGCAAGAGGAATCGATTCCCGCAGCGGATCTCGCGCTGTCGGCAAGTCCGGCTGCGTCGCCGGCCGGTCCGGCAGCGGCGTCGTCTCCAGCGGCGCTAGAAAATCCCGACACGAATGCCGATTCCACCGAGTGGGAGCGGGTGCCTGCAGGGGGGGCGACACCCGCCGGCAATACGATGCCGGTTTCCAATCCGATGCCGCCGCCGGCTGCACAAGCGCCACCGGTAAATCCCGCTGAGGTCGCGCCGGCGATCGACGTCGGTTCGATCGCAACGACGCCGCAGGTCAGCGACTCGTCGCTGGCGCCGCTGATCGATACCGCGCCGACTCCCGCCCGCGCTGCATCTTTGAGAATCACCGAGCAGCAGCGCGTCGAGCTCGAGCGCGGCCACACCGACGACGCGATTCGCGAGCTGGCGCATGCTATTTCGATCGATCCGAGCAACTCCTACGCGTACTTTTACCTGGGCCGCGCGTACGTTGCGCGCAGGGATTACGCGCAGGCGCTGACGTTTTTCAAGCGTGCGGAGATCGGGCTCGCCTCGAATTCCGCGTGGCTCGCCGAAACGTACGCGTTTGAAGGAGTGAGCCTCGAGCAGGAGGGTAGGTCCGCCGAGGCCGCGGCTGCGTATCAGAAGGCGCTCGCCATGAGTCCCGGCAACCTGACTGCGCGCGTCGGCGTCACGCGCCTGTCTGCGTTCATGCCGGCGGCCGCAAGCGTGCCGGCTCCAGCCGGCGACCTCGACCAGCCGGCGCCCACGGAACCCGAAATTCCTTCGGCACCCGATGAAGGGCCGGCTCCGCCGCCGCCCGCGTCGGCGCCGCCTCCTCCTGCAAACTGAACGCGATGCTGATACTCGGAATTGAATCCTCATGCGACGACGCTGCCGCCGCGGTGCTCGAAACCACTGCGCCCGGCATCGCGGATGTTCGCTCGAGCACGGTCGCCAACCAGGACGACATCCATCGCGCGTACGGCGGCATCGTGCCGGAACTCGCATCGCGCAACCACGTGGTGACGATCGGACCGGTGATCGAGCGCGCGCTCGGCGCGGCGGGATGCGGGCTCGCCGACATCGAGGGGATCGCCGTCACCCGCGGCCCGGGACTGGTCGGCTCGCTGCTGGTCGGCCTGATGTTCGCCAAGGGTCTCGCGCAGGCGAACGGAGTCGCGATGGCCGGCGTGAATCATATCGAGGGGCATTTGCTGGCGCCTCTGATCGAAAATCGAATCGCGATGCCGTATCTCGCGCTGGTCGTGTCGGGCGGCCACACTGCGCTGTTCGCGGTCGAGGATTTCGGGCGCTACCGGCGGATCGGACGCACCCGCGACGACGCCGCCGGCGAAGCATTCGACAAAGTCGCCAAGCTGATGGGGCTGGGCTATCCGGGCGGCCGCGCGATCGACGAGCTGTCGCGGCGCGGGAATCGCAAGCGCGTGCGAATCCCGCGCGCCCACGTCAAAGGCGCGCCGCTGGATTTCAGTTTCAGCGGTGTGAAGACGGCGGTCGCGACTCTGCTGGCCAGTGAAAGCGGGTGCGCCGAGCGGCCGGAAGATCTCGCGGCCAGTTTTCAGGAGGCGGTCGTCGAGATGCTGGTGAAACCGACGATCGCGGCCGCGCGTGAACTGGGCACCGATACGATCGCGGTGACGGGCGGGGTCGCCGCGAATTCGAGATTGCGCGACCGGCTGGCCGAGGCAGCGGCCGCCGATGGACGCCGGTTGGTCGCACCCGCGCTGAAATACTGCACCGACAACGCGGCGATGATCGCGCTCGCGGGCAGCTACCGACTGCTCCGCGGCGAGCGCGACGCACTGAGCATCGACGCGGAAGCGAATCTCGCGCTGTGATGAAGATTGCACGAAAATCGCGCGGCAACGATGGGACGCCGGCGCGTCCCGCATCGGCACTCGCGCGAGTCGGCGTGCGGCCGGCGAAATCGCGCGGCCAGAATTTTCTCAGCAGCGGCGGCATCGCCGATCGGATCGTCGCGGCGGCCAAGCTGCGCGAATCGGACGCGATAATCGAGATAGGGCCGGGCCTGGGCATCCTGACGGAGAAAATCGCGACGCGGCCGCTCCACTCGCTGACGCTCGTGGAACTCGACTCGCGCCTGGCAGCTATGCTGCGGGGACGCTTCGCCGAAAGTGCGAATGTTCGCGTCGCGAACGCCGACTTTCTAAAGATCGATTTCTCGACGATCGTCGGCGACATGCCCGTCAAGGTGATAGGCAATCTTCCGTTCAACGTCGCGGCGGCCATCCTGCGCAGGCTGTGCGACAACTCGCGCAAGATTTCGCGAATGGTGCTGATGTTTCAACGCGAAGTCGCCGGGCGAATCCGCGCGATGCCTGGCGACGATGCCTACGGTGCGCTCAGCGTTTACACCGCGCTGTACTGGGAGATCGACCTGCATTTCACCGTCGCGGCCGGCAGCTTTCATCCCCGGCCCAAGGTTGACGCAGAAGTCCTCGCCTTCGCTCCCCGCGCGATCTCGTTTGCGGGCGTGGACGAACGCGACGTGCTCGAAACTGTGCGCGCTTCGTTCTCGGCGCCGCGCAAGACGATTCGCAACGCACTCAGCCATTCGCTCGGAATCGACGGCGCCAAGACCTTGCGCGCGCTGGCACGCGCCGCGATCGCTCCCGGAGCGCGCGCCGAGACTCTCGACGTGCCCGACTTTCTGAGACTCGCGCATGCGCTGCGCACCGAACTGGCCGGCAGGAACGATGCCTGAACTGCCGGAAGTCGAATCACTGCGCCGGATACTGGTTCGCACCGCAGTCGGCAGAACGATCGTGAAGGTTCGAGTCGGCGAGAGGCGGCTGCGCCGCCGCGTAACCGTGGATTTTGGCGCAGCGGTCGCGGGGCGGCGCATCGTGAAGCTGTCGCGGCGCGCGAAATATTTGATCGTCGAGCTCGACGGCGACGACGTGATGCTCGTGCACCTCGGGATGTCCGGCAGCTTGACCCATCGTCACGACGGCTTCGACGCCGGCGACTTCGATCCGCGGCACGACCATCTTGAATTTTCGCTCGACGACGCGTCGCGCCTGGTTTACAACGATCCGCGGCGCTTCGGCATGGTCCGCCTCGTCCCGCGCGCCGCGTTGGCTTCCACGGCGGAGCTTAAAGGTCTCGGCCCGGAGCCGTTGTCGCGCGAGTTCAACGCCGATTATCTTTCCGGAAAAGCGCGCGGGCGGACGTCTGCGATCAAGAACCTGATAATGGATCAGCGAATCGTGGCCGGTATCGGCAATATCTACGCATCCGAGATTCTGTTTCGCGCGGGAGTGCGTCCCACGCGGCGGGCCGGCCGCGTGTCGCGATCCGAGATCGAAAAGATCGCGGCGGCCGTGCCGGTGATCCTGCGCGCCGCTATCGGCAGCAACGGCACCACCTTTCGCAGTTACCGCGATTCGCGCGGACAGCCCGGGCGATTCGCCGCACGCCTGCGCGTGTACGGCCGCGAGGGAGAATCGTGCTACACCTGCTCGACGCCGATCAAAAACGTAGTCGTGGGCCAGCGCGCCAGCTTCTACTGTCCGAAGTGCCAGCGCTGACGCGAATGACCAGGATGATGCAGCGGCTGAAATCTGCGATGCGACTTCTTTGCGCGGTGATCGCGATGTCCGCTTTCGCGTCCCCGGCGTTCGCGCAGAGTGCGCCGCAGATTGATTGGAACCGGATCGATTCCGAAGCGCTCGATTACTTTCGCGCGTATCTGCGCTTCGATACGACCAATCCGCCGAGCAACACTGACGCTGCGATCGCCTACCTGAAATCGATTCTCGACAAAGAGGGAATCGCCACCGAAACCTTCGAGAGCAAGCCCGGCATGGTGACGCTCGTCGCGCGAATTCCCGGACCCGCCGGCCTGAAACCGCTGCTGCTGATGTCGCACGCCGATGTCGTCCCGGCTGTGGGAGCCAACTGGACGCATCATCCTTTCGACACCGACCTTGCCGACGGCTACGTGTGGGCGCGCGGCGCGATCGACAACAAGGCGCACGGAATAATGGCGTTGATGACGATGCTCGCGCTCAAACGCAACGGCGTGCCGCTCAGGCGCGGCGTCGAGCTGATGATAAATCCCGACGAGGAAGCCGGCGGCGACAACGGCGCGACTTGGATGGTGAACAATCATTGGGCCGCGATCGATCCCGCGTTCGCGTTTAACGAGGGCGGTGAAGGCGTTCCCGACTGGTTGGGACTCGCGGGCACCACGTTCCTGGTTGCGGTCTCCGAGAAGCGCGTGAACTGGCTGCACGTCACCGTCCGCGGCAAGGGCGGACACGGCTCGGTGCCGAAGCCCGACAACCCGAATTTGATCCTGATCGACGCGCTGCATCGACTGCTCGAAAAGCAACCGCCCATTCGAATCACGAAAATTTTCACCGACGCGATGGAGTCGGTCGCGCCGCTCGAGCCGTCTCCGGCGTCGTTCCAGCTCGCGCATCTCGATCAGCCTGGAATCGCTGACGCGGCGATCGCGGGTGTGCTCAGGCCGTACCAAATCCAGGCGCTCATGCGCGATACAATTTCGCTGACGATGCTCAACGCGGGAATCAAGGTGAACGTCGTGCCCACCGTCGCCGAGGCAGGACTGGACTGTCGTCTGCTGCCGGGCACCGATGCCGACGCGTTTATGAAACGCCTGCGCGACCTGCTCGGCCCCGGCGACTTCAAGATCGATTACATCCAACGGCCCGACGACGCACCTCCATCGCCGACTTCCGGCGAGGCGTGGGATGCTATCAAACGCGTGGTGGCGAGCGACTTCGCGGACGCCCGTGTCGTGCCGTGGATGACCACCGGTGGCACCGACTCGCGCGTGCTGCGCGCCAAGGGCGTGCCGTCATACGGCTTCGTGCCCGTGATTCTCGGCGAAGGAGAACTTTCGCGCATTCACGGCGACGATGAGCGCCTGTCAGTCGACAATCTTAATCGCGGCATCAAGGCCACTTACGATTTGGCGATCGATCTCTGCGCCGCGCAGCATTGACGCCCGGGTATGTTATGGTGACGCGATGACCTTCGACCTGCCCATCGAAATCGGCGCCGCGATTGCGTTTCTGTTCGGCGCGAGCGTCGGCAGCTTCGTCTGCATGGTTGCCTACCGGCTTCCGCGCGATCTTTCGATCGTCTCGCCGCGCTCGTATTGCGAAAGTTGCGAGCATGCGCTGCCGTGGTGGGCGAACATCCCGATTCTCGCCTACCTTGGGCTCAAGGGGCGATGCGTGATGTGCGGCGCGCCGATCCCGTTCCGCCATTTCCTGGCCGAATTCGGACTCGGCATCATCGCGCTCTACCTCTACCTCGCCTTCCCGCCCGCCGACGCGATCGCGCGCTTCGTGCTATGCGCGGCGCTGTGGGCGGTCGCGATCATCGACTACGACTGGCGGTTGATTCCGAACATCATCACCTGGCCAGGAACGATTATGGGATTCGCCGCCGCGTCGCTGATGATGCCGGAGATCGGCTGGAAGAGTTCGCTGCTCGGAATCATTCTGGGCGGCGGCGTCCTGTTCGGCACCGGCTATTTTTACCAACTGGTCCGCGGGCGCGAGGGCGTCGGCCTGGGCGACGTGTGGCTGCTCGGGATGGTTGGTGGATTTCTGGGCTGGGCGGGAGTTTTCTTCACCATGTTTTTCGGCTCGGTGATCGGCGCGATCGGCGGAATTGCATTCGCGCTCACCGGCGGCGCTTCGACTGCACCCGCCCCGCTCGGCGACCCCGCGACCGACCCGGAGGAAGCAGACGTCTCGATTCTGAAGACCGAAGTTCCGTTCGGTCCGTACCTGGCGCTGGCCGCCGGCGTGTTCGCGCTCTTTCAGCCGCAACTGGCGCACTGGTATTTTGGCCGATAGAGATGGCAGCCGGTGTATTCATCACGCTCGAAGGCGTCGAAGGAAGCGGCAAGACAACGCAGGCCGCGATCCTCGGCGAGGCGATCCGCAAAACCGGGCGGCGCGTAACGGTCACGCATGAGCCGGGCGGCACGCGCGCCGGCGAGACGATTCGCGCGATTTTTCTCGATCCCGCCGTCTCCTTGCACGTAGCCGCGGAACTGATGCTGGTGCTTGCCGATCGCGCACAGCACGTGCGCGAAAAGCTCCGTCCCGCGTTGACCGCGGGCGAGATCGTGCTATCCGATCGCTACTCCGATTCCACCACCGCTTATCAGGGCTACGGCCGCGGCTTCGATCTCAAGCACCTGGGCGAGCTTAACCGGCTCGCCAGCGACAATGTGACGCCTGACCTGACTGTCGTCCTCGACCTGCCGGTCGAGATCGGGCTCGAACGCACGCGCGCGCGGGCCAAAGGCACCGGCCGCGGCTCCGACCGCTTCGAGGGCGAGCGCGCGGAGTTCCATCGCAAGGTGCGCGACGGCTTTCTCGCGATCGCGAAGGCGGAGCCCGCGCGCGTCGTCGTGATCGACGCCGATCGTCCGGTGGCCGCCGTCACCGCCGAAATTCGCCACGCCGTCGACGAGCTGCTCGCCCGCCGATGATCGAAACGTCATGCCGATAACTGGCATCCTGGGACATCGCGAAATCGCGGCGCGGCTGCTCGCTGAATTGCACAATTCACCCTCGCACGCTTACCTGTTCGCCGGCCCGCGCGGCGTCGGCAAGGCGCTCGTCGCGACCAGCCTGGTTCACGCGATCATGTGCGAGCGGTCGCCCGGCGAAAATTTCTGCTGCACCACTGCGCGATGCGCCGTCCGCCTTGCACCGCAGACCGAGCGCACACGCGCGCGCGCGGGCGATGCGGACAACAACACGCCGCGATGCGATTGCTGTTCGGCATGCGTGCAAATCGCGACGGGCGTGCATCCGGATTTCACGTACGTGTCGCGCGCGGCCGGCCGCAGCGAAGTTCTGATCGACCAGGTCCGCGAATTGATTGCTCGCCTTGGAATTCGGCCGTCGCGCTCTCCCGTTCGCATGGCGATTATCGACGATGCCGAGGCGCTCGGCGATCCCGCGCAAAACGCGCTGCTGAAGACGCTCGAGGAGCCGCCCGGCCACGCGATCATCATCATGGTGACGGCGAGCGAGCGTGCGCTGCTCGACACCGTCCGTTCGCGGATGCGCACGGTGAGATTTCCCGCGCTGTCGGCCGCCGATCTCGAGCCGATACTTGCGGCGCATGGGGTGACCGACAAAGCTCGCGCGAGTGCGCTTGCAATGCTGGCGCGAGGCAGCGCGGCGAACGCGATCGCGCTGGCGGACGGCGACGAACCGCCGATGAAGGAGCTGCTTGATGCTCTCGGCCGCGCAAAGTCGATCGATTTCGCGCGCGCCCATTCGCTCGCGCAGGAGTTTTTCGCCAATCGCGACGCCGCCGCCGGCAATTTCGAGCTGCTCGCAAGACTGCTCGAGGAAATACTATGCTACAAATTGCTTAAGACCGACTTCGTGGCGTTTCCGCCCGAGTCGCGCTCGAAACTGGCGAGCCTGGCGGATAGTCTCGCGGTCGATGCGATCGCGAAATGTATCGACGCCGCCGTGCGCGCCACCGAAGCGGTCGTGCAGAACGCCAATCCGCGCATGCAGGCGGAGAATTGGTGGACGATTGCCGGACATGCGATGCGAGGTGAGTAGTAAGTAGTGGCAGATATCGATCCGTTTGAAGGCGCGCCGTCGATTCCGAAAATCGTCGCGGTCAGTCTCCAGCAGACCGGCCACCTGTACAATTTCCTGGCCGGCGACCGCGCGTTGCGCCGCGGCGAGCGCGTGCTGGTCGAGAGCGAAGCCGGCGCGCGCGTCGGCACGGTTGAGATCGAGCCGCACGAGCCCGCGCGGACGATCGATCTTTCCGCGCTGCGCAACATCATCCGCATCGCGTCCGACAGCGATTTTCACCTCGAGCGGGAAAATCTCGCGCGCGAGGCGCACGCGCGCCGTTTGTGCGTCGAGCGCATCCGCGAGCGGCGCATCCAGATGAAGCTGGTGAGCGCCGACTACACCTTCGACGGACGCAAGGTCACTTTCTATTTCGTCGCCGAAGGCCGCGTCGATTTCCGCGACCTGGTGCGCGATCTCGCCAACACGCTGCGCGTCCGCGTCGAGATGAAACAGATTGGTGCGCGCGACGAGACCAAGGTCACAGGCGGGCTGGGCCCATGCGGTCGCGAGCTATGCTGCTCGAGCTGGCTGCGCGACTTCGAGGCGGTCACGGTCAAGATGGCGCGCGAACAGGGCCTCGCGCTCAATCCGTCGCGGCTGGCCGGGATGTGTGGGCGGCTGAAGTGCTGCCTGCGCTACGAATACGCCACTTACGTCGAACTCAAGCGCGCGCTCCCCAACCTCGGCAAGCGCGTGCAATGCGTCAAGGGCGACGGCAAAGTGGTCCGCCAGAACATCCTCAAGCAGACCGTGCTGATACAGCGCGAGGAAGACGGCGGCGTCGTCGAGGTAACGCTCGAAGACCTGGTCGCCTCGCGCCCGCAGTAGCTGACGTCATTTACTACCGCCGCTTCTGGCGACGCACGCCGCGCCTCACGAAGCGTGGCGGTGGAGCGATCTGATTACCGACGATCGCATTCGTGATGTCGAAGCACTCGGTGGCGTCCGAGCCCGTAGTCGGATTGAAATCGCTGATCAGCAGCGCAAACGGGTTCCCGCCGGCCAGATTCAAAGCCGAAGTATTGGCGCCTGCCACCTCGAGGTTCAACGTCCACTCTCCGCATATTTCTCCCTTAGTCATCTGCGTTATCGCGACCATTCGGGCTGAAACCGTCTCGGGCCCGTACGTCTGGAAGAGAGTCCCGTAGTTCTGATGGTTGACGGTATGCACCACGAAGGGATTCAGAACCAGTTCCAGCCCCGTACTGGGAATGGCGGCGCAGGTGCCCTCGAACAGATCGACAAGGACGCCGTCGTTGAGCGCATCGTCGTCACCATAAGGACCCGTTTCGCAGCCGTCGCCATCGTCCAGGTAAAGGAAGGTAAACGCCATGTTGATCTGGTCGGAATTTGGATTGGGTGAACGCGCTATCTGCACCCTTTCGGTGTCCGGTACAAGCTGGATTGGCGATTCGGAACCGAGCTCGTACGCTCCACTGTCGCAGAAGTCGAGGTTGTCATAATCGGGACGGGCAAACAGCCGTTGGTCGGTCATCAATGGCTGCGGCATCGCCTGCTGATCGGTGCAATCTGCGACCGGAATCCGGTCGACCGCCGGGCTCATATCTTGTAGCGCGATAGTTTGCGTAGGCCCACCGTTGTTCTGCAGTCCAGCCGGGTCCAGCAGCGGGTCAGTGTTGTTAAGACTCAGCGGCTGGGAAAAGCCGCAGCTAGAGTCATCTTCGATGTTGTAGTTGAGGTCGCCGGCAGAGGAAATGATACAGTTGGCACTCATGTTTTTCGCTACGATTGTGCCTTTGAGGCCGGGCTTGATTGCAGCTATCGCGCCGAAATCAGCTTGGTTCCCGGAGATCGTCGTGTTGGTGATTTTCAGCGGGGCGCTGACCGAAAAGATGGCGCCTCCTTCGCTACCGCCGGGCGAGCCGTTCTCCTCCGCAGTATTGTTCGCAATCGTGCTGTTTACGATTTCAATAGTGCCCGCGTTTCCGAAGATTGCGCCGCCCAAACCGCCAAATGAACCAGTAACGGGACCCTCGGATGTGTTGTTGACCAGCAGACAATCGTTGATCAGCAGATCCAGTCCGTTTGCGAATATGGCGCCGCCCCCCATTGTGCCAGGGGAGGCGAATCCGTGGTTTAGGGTCAGTGCGTCCAACTTAACGGTGGTGCCGGAGTCGGCCTTGACGATCTGAACGCTGCCCCCGCCGTCGACCGTAATGCCGCAGGGGCCTGCGCCCGAGCAGCCGAAGGTGGGACCCTCTATCGCCAGGATTCCGCCGGTGATTTCCAGCGGCTCATCGATCACGATCGTTCCGGTAACGATAAAATCTATAACATCGTTCCCCGTTCCCGCCGAGCACCCGTTCACTACCGCATGGCTGTTATGCGCCGCGACTGCGTCCGGCAGGGTGCACAACGGGAATGGATCGCTGTCGCCATCCGTCGTATTGACGGTGATAACGTGCGGCGAAATGGCCAAGGCCGACCCCGACATCACCAGGAACAAGAATGGCAACGCAACTGCCGCGAACGTAAAGCGCCGGCTCGAACCCGCCATGGACCCCTCCCCGCAGCCCTCGGGCCGCGTTGGCAAATTTCCACCAGCAAACTAACTCTGGCGTCGTTTGGCAGACTGTCGCACGGCGCCTATCTACAGTCAATCCAGCGTAGAGAGAAGGCTCGATTTCGGCGCGAAACAGCGCGGGCGGGGTGTCATCGACACTCCGCCCGCGTCAGCAGTTATATGCCAGGTGCTCCTACCGCCGTTTCTGGCGACGCACCCCGCGTCTCACGAAGCGCGGCGGCGTCGGGATCTGATTGCCGACGATTGCGTTGTCGATGTCAATGCATCCGCTGACTACGCTCGATTCATCCGTCAGCACCAGCGCGAACGGATTGCCGCCGCCCAGGCCAAGCGCAGCAGTATCGAGTCCGCTTACTTCAAGATTGAGCGTCCATTGACCG
>JBOHWI010000169.1:0-3442 GCA_050736675.1 Binatus sp. (SeqCode) | reverse complement strand
ACCGTGATGTCGTTGAACCCGAGATCGTCGGCAAGAATGATGATCGCATTCGGCGGACGCTTATCCGCGGGCGCCGCCGGAACCGCCGGTCCGTTGTCCCAGGTCACGGGATGATTGGGCTCGATTGGATTCCGGATGCTCGCCACGAGTCCGGGAAGGTAATACCAGTAGCGCTGAAACACCGCCCACCCGACGGCGGCCACCACGACGACCGCCAGGACGGCTATTCTCCCCCTAGCTCCAATTCGCATTGATTCAACGCCTCCCGATGTTGCGACGTTTTCAGCGCGCCGGAAGCGTGGTCGCAGTTGCCGGCGCGTCGCTCGATCGCCGCCAGTAAATCCATCCGACCGCCAGCCACAAAAGCACGAGCACCAGCGGCGCACCGATCATGCCGGGCGGATGCCCGGGCGCGGGCTTGTAAAACACAAAAACGATCTCCGCGGCGCTCTGCTGCAGCGCGTGGAACCACAGCATTGGGATCGCGAGCCATCGGGCGCGAAAAGCCACGATCAGATCGACGACTCCAAGCGAAAGCTGCTCGATACCCATCACCGCGAACAGAAACACGATGGTTTGGCGCGAATGGCTCAGGTCGAAACCCGCGATCGCTCCCGCGCCGCCATCGGGCAGGAACGTATGGATGCTGCCGCGGAACAGATTCAACACGCCCATCGCCGCCACCACCCACCACGCCAGCGCGTCGACGGGCCGGAGCGATTTCGATCGCCCATTCATCGGACCGCACCCTCTCTTTCCCATGGTGGACCGAACGGGCGATTCAATGCCGGGCGCGGCGGCTTCTCATAGGTCTGCAGCTTGCCCGCGTGATTGACGTAGCCTGCGAAGTAGGGACGAATTCCCGCGAGTTCGAGAACCGCATCGAGCGCATCGGTGCGTAACTCAACGTAACGCCGAAGCAAAGTCGCACGGGCTTCAGCAAGAAACGGCGTGACCGCTATCTCGATGCGATCCCCGCTTGCGAATGCAAGCTCCGCTTTTCCATCCACCGCCGCGCGGCTGACCCAGGGCAGGTAGAAGCGGCCCAGCTCGGCCAGGATCGCGATCATCGTCGCGGGAATTTGGTTGGGCACCATCCATTCACCGAAGTCCTCATCCTCGGGCTCCATAAGGCGGTGAGTATGCGCGACGATCGCCGGCGCGTCCGCATCGACCCATCGCCGGCACAGCGGGTCGTTGATGAAATGCGCCGCGTTAGCGCCGAAGAACGCAAAGTCCGCCAGCGAAGGACGCGCACCGAGAAAGTACCGATGCGACGCGAGATGCGCCCCGGTCACGCGCAGCCACGGCCGCAGAATTTCGCCAATCCACGAATCGATATTTGCGGCGCTCACGCCGAAGGGTTCGCACGTCGCGGTGACGTGGGCCTGCACCGCGGCATAAGCCTGGTCGCCGGGAATCTTGATCTCATGGGTCGCGTCGCGCGCAAGCTCCCATCCGCCGACGCGATGGTTTTCCTCGCAGAACCATCGCGAGCCGACGGCGGCCCGGTAGAACCATTCGTCGAGCGCATCTTCGAGGACGTAGTCGATGAAACGCAGGACCGGATCGGCGGGCAGGACGCGAGGTTCGGGAAAGCGCTGCTCCAGATGGTGAATCATCGCGGTCGTATCCCACATGAATTCGCCGTCCGGCGTTTTGACGACAGGCATGGCGCC
Source organism: Binatus sp. (SeqCode) (assembly GCA_050736675.1). GTDB lineage: Bacteria > Desulfobacterota > Binatia > Binatales > Binataceae > Binatus. The sequence goes on along the minus strand of JBOHWI010000169.1, from coordinate 1,763 downwards.
GGGCCATCCGGCCTCGCGCGCACCGCGATTTGCGCCCGCGAATCGGCGCAGAAGATGCGGAATGGATTTGTAGTCCAGGTAACCGGTGAGCTTGCGCGAGAAGTAGGATTGACTCATCCCGTATACGCGATAGCTCGCTGTGCGAGGCGAATAGGCAGGCGGCACGACAGTATCCAACTCCGGGATCAAAGTATTGACACTATGAGTGTCATTTTATTCCAGCGCGGTCAAGCAGCCACGATCGAAGCGAACTCGCTCAAAGCCTCGCGACTCATGGAGAGTCTGGTTGATTTTTCGCGCCGTTGGACACGGGACGACCGTGCTCGTGGAGATTCTCCAACCTGTCTTTCCATTCGTAGTCTTACCTCTCGATACCTTTCGATATCGCTGTTCGCAAGATTGTCTGTTCGACGACTAGCTACTCACCAAACTCGTCTGATCTAACTGACTAATTTCCAATTACCTACTTCAGATTCGCTCACACTTGTGACACTATTGTGGACTGGCTAGGGCGGACCTGCGTCGTTGAAGTTGTGCGGTTGAGGAGGTGGTTGGATGTCCGTTGTTAGGCATCCCTTTTCTGGTTTGTCCAGAGCCGACTCGAATGATCGGTTGAATCAAAACAATTTCGTTCGCCTGACCGACGCTGATCGCGTGCGCGATGAACCGGACGACGCCGCAGCCGGCGACCTTACAGGCGAGGTACCGGGGACATTCACTCTGGGAGCGGAATCTCGCGAGGCTTTGGCTTCCGCGCAAGGTTCGGATGCGATTGTCGGGCACGTGTCGCCGCGCGCGGATGTTTGGGCGGGTCTCGAGACTGAGCAGACGCTCGGCCAACTGATGACCGAGGCTCGGCAGCATCGTGGACTCTCGCGCGAGCAGGTTGCCGATCGGACAAACATTCCGGCTTATTACGTCAGGATGATCGAGAGCGACCGCTACGACGCCATACCCGATCAACTCTACCTACTGCCGTTCTTCCGGCGGTACGCGATTTTCCTCGGTCTTGACGCGCAGAAAGTCGTGGCGCGATTCATACGTGACTTCGAGAAGGCCGAGAACGAAGTACTAGACGCCCCGGCGCCGAAGGCTACAACCGCGGAGGTTCTCCTGAAGTGGCGACGGATTGCGCAAGCAGCGGTGGTCGCGGGAATCCTGCTTCCATGTATCGCGTGGGGCATTGGAACCACGCGCACCGCTCTTCGTCATCAGGTCGTTGATTCGCCGCGCGTTGCCACTTCGATCAATACTCCGCGGTCCCCAGGAATCCCGCCGGCAGATGCTCGACCTGCGACCGTCGCACAGGTTCAAGCTCGAACTCCTGATGCGGCCGCAACGACTGCGGAGTCGAGCGCAAGCCCTCAAATCGGCGAGCAGTTACACGCTGAGACCAAGCCGCCACGACGAGGTCGTCGCCATCAGCTCAAGCGCCACTCGAGACACTGGAGACGTGGTATTTCGTGAAATCGAGCGGCCCGGCAACGCGACAGCATTGTAGCGCTGGATACGGCCAGGACCGCGCCTAATTCGAGGCCGGCGGCGGTTGAGGAGAGGGCGCGGGCGACGCGCCTTCATCGGACGACATATGATCATCGTCGTCGTGGTCGCCGTGGTGGTGATGCGTCCACGGATGCGTGAACTCGAGATCGAATATCTTCTGCTGATCCGGCGTCAGCACGCCGCGAACCTGGCCGAGTCCCTGCCAGAACAGGTCATGCCGCTGATGATCAAAATCCCGCCGTGCCTGGATCACTTTGAAT
>JBOHWI010000168.1:0-5575 GCA_050736675.1 Binatus sp. (SeqCode) | reverse complement strand
CTGCTCGTCAACCGCCTTGGTGTACTCCTTGAACAGGCGGTAATTCCCCGCGCGCACGGAATGCTGCAGCCGCGCGATCGTGTTCGGGTTGTACGTGTGGAACTCGCCGGCGCGGCGCCATTGGTACTGGCCGCCGACGTCGAGATCGCCGTCGAGGTTCGCCGCCACTTTGAACGCGTACTGGTGACGCGCAGCGGTCTCGCGCGCGATCGCGTCGAGCCCAATGCCCGCCACGCGCGACGGCGTCCAACTGAAGTACTTGTCGATCACGTCCTGCGCCAATCCGATCGCCTCGAAAATCTGCGCGCCGCGATAGCTCTGCGTCGTCGAGATGCCCATTTTGGACGCGACTTTCGTGATGCTCTTGCCGACCGCCTTGACGAAGTTGTGAACCGCGGTGTCTTCGTCGATATCGCGCAGCTGGCCGTCGCGAATCATTCCGGCCATCGTCGCGTACGCGAGGTACGGATTGACGGCGCCCGCACCGTAACCGACCAGCAGGCAGAAATGCATCGCCTCGCGCGGTTCGCCGGACTCGACGACCAGGCCGGCCCGCGTGCGCGTCCCTTCGCGAATCAGATGATGATGTACGGCTCCGGTCGCGAGCAGCGCCGGGATGGCCGCGTACTCCGCACTCACGCCGCGATCCGACAGTACGATTATCGTGTAGCCGGATTCGATCGCGTCTGAGGCGCCGCGGCAAAGCGCGTCGAGCGCAGTGCGGAGTCCGTCCTCGCCGTCGTCAACGCGGTACAGCGTGGAAAGCGTGATCGTCTGCAATCCTTCGACGTGCAGCCGCTTGATCCTCTCGAGTTCTTCATTGGTGAGAATCGGCTGCCTGAGTTGAAGCTGGCGGCAATGCCGCGGCGACTCTTCGAACAGATTATCCTCGGCGCCAATCGTCGTCTCGGTCGAGGTCACCAGTTCCTCGCGAATCGGATCGATCGGCGGATTCGTTACCTGCGCGAACAACTGCTTGAAGTAGTTGTAGAGCGGCTGCGGCTTGTTCGACAGCACCGCCAGCGGCGTGTCGGTGCCCATCGAGCCGACCGGCTCCTGCCCGTTGGCCGCCATCGGCGCGAGGATCATTTTGAGATCCTCGATCGTATAACCGAACGATTGCTGCTGTTTGAGCAGCTCGCCGTCTTCGAAACAATCAACCGCCGGCGCGCCGTCCGCTTCGGGTAGCGACTCGAGCGTGACCAGGCTGCTGTCGAGCCACGCGCGGTACGGTTGGCGCGCCGCCATCGACTGCTTGATCTCTTCGTCCTGCACGATCCTGCCGAGCGCCGTATCGACCAGAAACATTTTGCCCGGCTGCAGCCGCCCCTTGAGCGCGACGTTCTCCGGCGCGATGTCCAGCACGCCCGTCTCGGACGCCATCACGACCAGACCGTCCTTCGTCACAGTGTAGCGTGACGGACGCAGCCCGTTGCGATCGAGCACCGCGCCGATTCTGATGCCGTCGGTAAAGGCGATCGACGCGGGGCCGTCCCACGGTTCCATCATGCATGAATGAAAATGGTAAAAAGCGCGCTTGCCGTCGCTCATCTGCGCGTCGTTCTGCCACGCTTCCGGAATCATCATCATCACGGCGTGCGGCAATGAGCGTCCGGTGCGAATCAGCAGCTCGAGACAATTGTCGAACATCGCGGAGTCGCTGCCGTTGGGCTCGACGATCGGCAGCAGCTTCTTGATGTCGTCGCCGAACAACGGCGAAGAGAACAGCTTCTCGCGCGCGTGCATCCAGTTGATATTGCCGCGCAGCGTATTGATCTCGCCGTTGTGCGACATGAAGCGGTAGGGATGTGCGCGGTCCCAGCTTGGGAAGGTGTTGGTCGAAAAGCGCTGATGGACCATCGCGAGCGCGGTCTTGACGGCGCCGTTGCGCAAGTCGGGAAAGAATTCCGGAATTTGCGTCGAGATCAGCTGACCTTTGTAAACTACGGTCAGCGCCGAAAGGCTGCAGAAATAAAATAGCTCGGGATCGAACAGGCCGAGTTTTTCCGCCTCGGTGGTGGCGCGCTTGCGAATTACGTACAGCTTGCGCTCGAGCGCCTCGGCGTCGGGCAAGCCGGAGCCGCGCGCGATGAAGACCTGGCGGATCGCCGGCATCCCGCGCCGCGCGATATCGCCGCACGCCGATTCGACCACCGGCACGTCGCGCCAGCCGAGCAGCCGCTGCCCTTCCTCGTTGACGATTCGCTCGAACGCGTCCTCGCATTCCTTGCGCTTGACCGTATCGAGCGGCAGAAAGACCTGGCCGACGCCGTACTCGCCCGCCGCAGAAAGATGGAATCCGAGCCCGGCCGCCTCGCGCGCGAAGAACTCGTGCGGAATCTGCAACAGGATTCCAGCGCCGTCGCCCGTGCGCGGATCGCATCCGCAGGCGCCGCGATGCGTCAGGTTGTCGAGCACCTGCAGCGCCTTGACCACGATGTCATGCGAGCGTTCGCCCTTGATGTTGACGACGAAGCCGACGCCGCACGCGTCGTGCTCATGCGCGGGATCGTAGAGACCCTGCTTTTTCGGAACACTCCGGTAGTTATGCATCATGACACCCGCTTTGGATCCGGTGTCGCGGATTTCGCGGAGCTATGACGATGGCGCCTGCCGTTGGCCGGCTCGTGCGAGTCGCCGTTGGAATGCACCGAGATCAACCCGCGCTCGGTATGCGTCGACAGCACCACCATCGTCTCCGTCCGCGCCACTCCCTCGATCGAGCGGATCGCGCTGATGAGCCGCTCGAGCGACGTAGTGTTGGCGGTCTTGACTTTCAGCATGAGCGTGTGCTGGCCGGTGACGTGGTGGCATTCCAGCACGTCGTCAAGCAGTGCGACGGATTCCTCGAACAGCGAAATTGTCTTCGGATGCACAATCGAAACGCCGATGAACGCGGTAACGTCTTTGCCAAGGCGCGCCGCATCAACAGTGGCGTGATAGCCGATGATGACGCCTCCGTCTTCGAGTTTCTTTACGCGCTCATTGACGGAAGGCGCCGACAACCCGACTTGCTCTCCGAGCTTGACGAGCGGAATCCGGCCGTGCTCTTGCAGCAGACCGATAATCTGCAGGTCAATGGTATCGAGTTCGGGAGAATCTCCGCCGAATTTCATAAGGTTATCCTCGTCGAGTGTCGATGAAGATAGGAGGAAAGCGGGATTGTGTCAAGTGATTATAAGGACGTAAACTAATAAAACAACTGTTTATTAGAAACAACCGCCACGAACCGATGAAACATAGGTTGGACTGCCCTGCGCCCACGTTTCTGTCTCCTCGCCCTGATAGGGAGAGGATGAAGGTGAGGGTTCCTGCGTAGCGCGCCATTTCGCGCGCGATTCAGGATTCTGCTCCGATTTGTATCGGCGCGCGCTACTCGCTCTTGAAATTCGCCGCCCGCTTTTCGACGAACGATTTCGCGCCCTCGAGATGATCTTTCGACGTGAGCATCAGATGTTGGCCGTGCCGCTGGTAGTCGAAAAAGTAGGGCAAATTCAAATTGAGTCCGACGCGCAACGCTTCCTTTGCCAGACGCTGCGCGAGCGGAGCCTGCGCCGCTATTTTTTTCGCGAACGCCGCGGTCGCTTCGCCGAGCTGGGCGTGCGGCACCACTTTGTTCACCATTCCGATTCGCTCGGCTTCGGCGGCATCGATGATGTCGCCGCTCAAAATCAGTTCGTACGCTCGTGCGAGCCCGACCAGGCGGGGCAACACGAGCAATCCGCCCGCCTCCGGAATCAGGCCGCGCCGAATGAACACTTCGCCGAAGCGCGCCTGGTCGGAGCACACGCGCATGTCGCACATCAGCGCGATGTCACATCCATAGCCGACCGCCGCGCCGTTGACCGACGCAATGGTCGGCTTCGGGTACGTGACGAGCAAGTCGAGCGCGACCGGGCGATGCTCGCGCCATTCTTCGACCAGGGTGCGCTGTGCGGGTTTGGCGTCGCGGAACTCGGGGTTGAGAAAAATTTCCTTGACGTCGTCACCCGCGCAGAAGGCGCGACCCGCGCCCGTCAGCACAACGACGCGCACGCTCTCGTCCGCCTCGGCGTCGCGCAACGCGTCGAGCATCTCGTCGTAAGTTTTGATCGTGGCGGCATTCATCGCATGCGGCCGATTGATCGTGATAGTCGCGACGGCGTCGCGCTTGTCGTAGAGAATATCGTTGTAAGGCATTGGCGATAGCTCCTGTGCGAATTCGATGTCTGACCTATTTCAAATCGCTGAAATTTTGGCAACGTACATAGACGATCGTCCCGGCCCCATCTCAACTACCCTCGATATGACCCGGGCGCGGTTCGGTCGGCGACATCGAGTTAAGGTTTGTGAGCCAAATCAGAAGTGCGACGATCCCGATGAGCAATGCCAAAACACGGCGTAGCCTGCCGTACTGCGGATGCGTTGCAGCGCGAGGCTGCGGGGATGAAGGCGTTGCGCGCGGCCCTTGGGGACGACGCGCGACGGATGGCTCAGGTCCTCGAGCATCGCGGCCGCGGTTGCGTAGCGCACGCGCGGAGAGCGCTCGATCGCGTGAAGGATGATCTCCTCGAGATGCGGATCGAGATTGGGCTTGAACGCGGTCGGCGGCTGCGGATCTTCAGCACCCTTCGCGCGCATCACCGTGTAGACGTTGGGACCGGAGTACGGCAGATGACCGGTCAGCATCTCATAGAGAATCGTGCCCAGTGAATAAATGTCAGTGCGGACGTCGCCGCGCCGGCCGCTCACCTGTTCGGGCGCCATGTAGTCGGGCGTGCCGATGGTCGACGACAGCCCGGACCACGTCAGCCGCCGCGCCGATTCGTCGAGCGCGATTCCGAAGTCCATGATCTTGGTCCGGCCCTCGGCCGTCACCAGGACGTTTTCCGGCTTCAGATCGCGATGCACCACGCCCTGGCTGTGCATGTACGCAAGCGCCTCCGCCAACTGCCGTGCGAGATCCAGCGCCTTGTCTACCGGTAAGCCGGCGTCGTCTACCATGATCGCGCGCAGCGACGGACCCTCGACGTACTCCATCGCGATATACATGCGGGTTTTGCGCTTCGGTGTAAGGACCCTGATGATGCCCGGATGGTTGAGGCGGCGCCCGACTTCTTCTTCGCGCTGAAAGCGCCCCTCGAACACCGCGTCGCTTTCGAACTGAGCGTAGGGGACTTTGATCGCGACGGTTGCGCCGTCGGCTGGATCGATGGCCTTGAAGATCGACGCCATCCCGCTGCGGGCTAGCACCTCAATCAATTTGTACTGATCGAGGTTTTCACCGACGCTGACCTCGCGCATTTTTTGCGACCGCTTTGGAAAAAAGGTAGTTAGTGGACGTTAACATCCGCCACGCCGGAAATGGAAGTGCGACGCGAGGCACAGATGCTTCAAGGCCCGGACTGTGGGCTCTTACGATTTCCTGAGCGAGCGAGGAATCCCGAGCGCCACCATCAACAGCGGGCTTTTGCCGGCGGCGTGCGGCTCGAGGAATTTGGTCGTGTCGTCGTCGTAGAAAGTGAGTCCCGTCGCGCCACGGCCCAGCGAATACGCGGCAAGATACGCACGACCGCCAAGAATCCCGGCTTCGAGA
>JBOHWI010000167.1:0-2941 GCA_050736675.1 Binatus sp. (SeqCode) | reverse complement strand
ATCTGCGGGCGTTCTTTCACCCGGTACACCAGTACGTCGCGTCCGCCCTGCTGCTCGACGCGGGCGGTCACCGAGTCGAAAAAACCCATCCGGTAGATCGACTTGATGTCGGCATCCACCGCCGTTTGATCGAGCGGTTGGTTGGGCTGTTGTGTTATGTGGATTCTAATCGCGTCGTCTTCGACGCGTTGATTGCCGGCGATCTCAATCTTCGAAATTATCGGCGTCGGACCCTGCGCGCGCGCGACGGCCGCGGCGAACAGCCCAAACGCCGCCAGCCCCGCAATTATCAGCGCGCCGGGCGCCGACCGTGGTCCGCGATGCGGACGGCGCGGCCCCAAGTATGACGGCGCGCGCAGCATGCGCGCGTTGAATTTTCCGGATGTCACTCAAGCCCACCAAAAACCGCGACCAAACTAGCCAATCGCTCCCCCCATGTAAACCGAATACCGATCTGGTCCCTCGCCCGTTACTTTACGCGAGAGGTTAGGTGAGGGTTCCGCCGGCGTCTGATCTCACTTAGCGCCGCTCGTCGATTAGCTTTCCCTCATGCAGCCGCAGCGCGCGCCCCACGCTGCGCGTCAACTGCTCGTTATGGGTCGCGATCACCAGCGTGATTCCCAGCTCGCGATTGAGCTTGTGAAACAGCTCGTGCACTTCACCCGCCGTATGCGGATCGAGATTGCCGGTCGGCTCGTCCGCCAGCAGCAGCTTGGGCCTTAGCACCACCGCGCGCGCCACCGCGACGCGTTGCTGCTCGCCGCCGGACAGTTCCGCCGGGCGGCGCTTGAGCTTGTCGCCCAGCCCGACAATCTCAAGCATCTCGGTCGCACGCCGGCTCGCTTCGCCGTCGTCGATACGGCCGATCAGCGCCGGCATCATCACGTTTTCCAGCGCGGTGAAGTCCGCCAGCAGGTAATGGAACTGGAACACGAAGCCCAGCTTCAAGTTGCGGAACTCGGCCAGCGATTTCTGGTCGAGCGCGAACAAATCCTCGCCCTCGAAGTAGACTTTGCCCGCGCTCGGCTCCTCGAGGCTGCCGATAATATGCAGCAAGGTGGACTTGCCGGTTCCCGATTGCCCGACCACCGCGATTTCCTCGCCCGCTCCGACGTTCAGATCGAGATGGCGCAGCACGCGAATCTCGCGATCGGCATCGTAAAATGTCTTGTCGAGGCCGCGCACCTCGATCAGGCGGCTTGTCGCAGGTTTCGCTTTCGTTGCCGCCGCGCGCGCCTCACTCATAGCGGATCACCTCGACCGGCGAGAGGCGGGCGGCCTGCAAGGCCGGGTAAATCGCCGCCAGCAGGCACAGCACGATCGTCGCCGCGGCAACCACGATGAAGTTCCATGGATTGATCATCACGGGCACCGCACTCACCATAAACATGTCGGCCGGCAGGTGAATCAAATGGTACTTGCCGATCAGGTACGCCGTCACGAAGCCTGTGCCGACGCCCAAAATCGTGCCGATCAGGCCCAGCGCCGCGCCTTCGCATAGGAAGATAGACGCCACCGACCCCGCCCGCGCACCCATCGTGCGCACGATCGCAATCTCCTTGCGCCGTTCCATCACCACCATCACCAGCGTCGCGATTATGTTGAACGCAGCCACCAGCACGATCAGCAGCAGCACCATGAAGTAGGTGAACTTCTCGAGCTTGAGCGCGGCGAACAGCGGCGCGTTGGCGGTGGTCCAGTCCGACACCTCGAAATCAGGCCCGGCCATCGCCGCGATCTTGTCACGTACCGCCGGCGCGTCGAACATGTTCTGAAGCCGCAGCTCGAGCCCGCTTTCCAGCGACGCATCGTCGGCGAGTAGCGCGCGTCCGTCCTTCAACGCGACGAATATCAGCGTCGAATCGAAGTCGTACATGCCGGAGTGAAAAAATCCCGTAACTACGAATCGCTTGAGGCGCGGCGGCCCGATTCCCGCGCCCAGGCTCGCCGGCGAGATCACGATAATCGCGTCTCCCGGCCGCACTCCCAGCTCGAACGCCAGCGACTTGCCGATGATCGCGCCGGGCAGCTCGACCACGCGCTTGACGCCCTTGTCCGTGATCGTCACCGGATGCATCGTCTCGAGGTCGGCCAGCGACCCGTTCTCGAGGGTGTCTTTCAGTTCCTTGAGCACCGCATTGTCGTGCGGCTGAACGCCGCGAAGAATTCCGCCCGAGACGAGACCCGGCGCGCCCGAGTCCGTACTTGAGACCGCCATCACCTGCGAGGTGACGAACGGCGCCGCCGCGATCACGCCCGGCATCGCCGTGATCTTCTGCTCGAGCTCGCTCGGATTCCACACTCCGCCGTCGCTGCGTTCGACGGTAACCTGCGGCGTAAACGCGAGCAGCCGCCCGCGCAGATCTTTCTCGAACCCGCTCATTACCGACAACGCGACCGACAAGGCGAACGTCCCGATCGTTATTCCGGCCAGCGAGATGATCGCGATCAGCGAGACGAACCGCTCGCGCCGCCGCGCGCGCAGATATCTGAGCCCGATCAGGAATTCGTAGCGCAACGTGTCACCTTCGGCCGTTCCGCCGACCCGCCCGCGCACGCCGTTCGACGCGCTCAGCTGCGAATGTTTTGGTCTTCGATTGAATCAAATCGGGCCGGTGATCGTCATAGTCGCCGAGCCCTGTGACATTTGCAACAATCCGGGTTGCACTGCGCAGCGGTGGTGAAATATGCTCACGACGTTTTGACCCAAATGCGGAGGATGCTCGCATGAGCCGGTTTTTGGTTGGGGCGTTTACCGCCGCACTCCTCTTCGGTGCATTAAATCCTGGTTCGTCCGCGGCTGCCGCCGAGTCGGGCGGCCTGCCTCCCCAAAATACGATTACAATGAACTTCCAGAACGTGGATATCCCCGTTCTGGCCAAGTTCATCTCCGAAATCACCGGCCGCAACTACATCATCGACGAGTCCGTGCGCGGCAAGG
>JBOHWI010000166.1:0-12803 GCA_050736675.1 Binatus sp. (SeqCode) | reverse complement strand
ACCTTGTCCCACAGCAGCGGGCTGAGCTTGTATCCCACCAGCCGGTCGAGCACCCGGCGCGCCTGGTATGCGTCGAACAGGTTGTGATCGAGTTTCGAGGGATTGGCGACCGCCTCCTTGACGGCGGCCGCCGTGATCTCATGCAGCAGCACGCGGCTGACTTTGGACTTGGTCTTGCCGAGATGATCGGCGATATGCCATGCGATCGCCTCGCCTTCGCGGTCGGGGTCGCTGGCCAGGTAGATGTTGTCCTTGCCCTTGGCGGCGTTCTTGATCTCGCCGATTACCTTCTCTTTGCCCTTGATTACGACGTAATCGGGCGCGAAATTGTGCTCGATATCGACCCCGAGCTTGCTCTTGGGCAGGTCGACGACATGGCCGACCGAGGGCATGACTTGGTAGTCGGCGCCGAGATAACGCTTGATTGTTTTCGCCTTTGCGGGCGATTCGACTATTACGAGATTTTTTGCCACCGGTTCAGGCACCTCCAGTCCCGCACCCATTCCCTGCAGGGTTCGAGCCAGTGTAAATACCCGACCCTTCAGGGCCTACACCCTGCCAGACTTAGGCAAGCGAGAAAAGCTTGCCGGGATGCTGGGTGACGCGACCCTCGAGTTCCAGTTCCAGAAGTAACCTAAGCACGGTTTGAGCGTTTAGCCCGGACGACTCGATTATCGAGTCAACGTGGAGTCTTTCAGATTCTTTTAGATTATTCAAGATTGTCGTAGCACTATCAGCGGCCGCTTCGCCCGAGTTGAAGCTTGGCGTCGTCTTAGCGACAGGCGCAACCTCTACCCGAACATTGGACGTTGCCGGCATCGGTGTCGATTCAATCGGCTTCACGGTAACGCTGCGGGTCGCTGTCGGGCGACCGGCCATCTGGGGCGCGAGCTCCTCGATCACGTCCTCGACGCATTCGACGAGCTTCGCGCCATCCTTGAGCAGTCGATTGCTGCCCCGGGTCTTGCCGCTTAGCGGGCTGCCGGGAACGGCGAACACCTGGCGATCCTGCTCGAGCGCCATTCGGGCGGTGATTAACGAGCCGCTTTTTTCGGCTGCCTCGACGATTACGACACCCAGGCACAGGCCCGACAGGATTCGATTGCGCGTCGGGAAATTTTCGGCCAGCGGTTGCATGCCGATTGGGAGTTCGCTGATGAGCGCACCGCCGCCCTCGATAATCTGCTCGGCCAGCTTGCGATGCTCGGCGGGATAGATGACGTCAACGCCGCATCCCAGCACAGCGATCGTCTTGCCATGCGCGTCGAGCGCTCCCTGATGCGCCTCGCCATCGATTCCGCGCGCCAGCCCGCTCACGACGGTGAAGCCTTTGGCCGCCAGCTCGAGGCCGAGCCGCTGCGCCATCCGGCGTCCGATGTCGCTGGCCGCGCGCGCGCCGACGATTGCGATACAGGTGCTATCGCTCAGTTGCGCCGTACCGCGCACGAATAAGAAAGGAGGAGGGTCGGCGATTTGCCGCAGATTCGGCGGATAGTCGGCGTCGGTCCATTTGACCAGCCGGGCGCCGATGTTCGGCAGCTCACACAGTTCTTTCTCGAGCGGCTCGAAGTCGCGAAACTCGGCGATGCTGCGGGCGGTGTTGCGCGGCACCCCGGCCGCCGCGATTTCGTCGGCATTGAGCTTAAATATTTTTTCCGGCGCGCCGAACTTGTCGATCAGCAACTTGCAGGTTCGCGGACCGACTCCGCGCGCACGTCTCAATGCGAGCCAATAAACGTCTGGTGACGGCATTGCGGATCAACCGCGACTATCTCGCGGCTCCCCTTCGACTTAAATAGTTGTTCTCAACGCCGAGGATTCGCAACCCGATCGGTCGCATTCCCTGGAAAGCCGACGACACATCGTGCCGGGCGCGTTTTATTGACCCTGCAAAACGGATCGCATAAGGTACGCGCAACCGTCTTATCTGATACTATTAGAAATCGGATGTGGCCTCTTGACGGCTGACGGAGGATTGGTATTGAGCGCATCACTCGGAACGATGGATTTCACCGGAATGTCCCCGGCGGAGAAGCAGATTCTCGTCTTCAGCTTCTATCGTGACGCTGAACTGCGGGGCGCCCGCCTGCTCTTCAATCTCTTGAGTCATATGAAGGACGGCGAAGCGCAACTCAAGATGACTGCTCATCTGGCGGACGAAACGCGCCACGCCTTCCTCTGGACCAAGCGAATTTCGGAACTTGGCGGCGCGCCCATCCTGATCGACGACGGCTATCAGCGCCGGCTCGGACTTCGCACCGGGGTGCCCAAGACCATCATCGACCTGCTCGCCCTGACGGTCGTGGTCGAAGAACGCGCGCAGAGCCGCTACAACGCGCACATGGCGCTGCCCAACGTCGATGCGGAAACGATGGAAGTGCTGAAATCGGTCACCAAGGACGAATCATGGCATCTGTCGTGGATCGAAAAAGAGATGCACGAGATCGCCAAGGAGCAAGGCCACGAAGAGCAGGCGGACAAGGCGCTCGAGCGCTACCGCAAGATCGATCGTGAAGTCTACGCCACCATCGCCGCTGACGAAGCCGAGTTGATGCGCGCATAGGCGCTACTTCTTTTCTTTGCGTCGTCGCTGGGCGGTGCGAAGAACCCCTGATTCGAGCGCTCGTTAACGCCCTTTGCGCTCATGTCCCGTTAACTCTTGATCTCCTCAACTCCGTCCAATCGCTTCGACAGATCAATCGGATCGCCCAACGAGACCTCATTAGAATCGACCTGGTACGCCCATACCTCGAACCTGGTCAGGATGGCGGGTCCGTACACACTCGCGAAAGCGCATTCGACCGCGTCGAGCCCGTGCGCGATTTTTATTCGACCTATCCTGGGTTCGTTGTAGCGCGCGTCAAAGACATGCCACTGGCCACCCAGATACACTTCGCTGTAGGCGTGGAAATCCATCGGCGACCCGGGATCCAGGTGTCCTATGTCCGGCAAATGACCGGTGACGTAGCGCGCGGGCAAATTGAGCGCGCGGCACAGAGCTATGGTGCTATGGGCGAAGTCGCGGCACACGCCGTAGCCTCGGTCGATGACTTGCGCGGCTGAAATGTCCGGCCTTCCCGAACCCAGGCGATACTCGATATTGTTATGGACCCAGTCGGATATGGCCTGCACGCGCTCGCCCGCGTCGAAGATATGCCCGAACTTTTCTCTGGCGAACGCAAATAGCCTGTCCGAATCGCAATACCTGCTCGGAAGCAGGTAACGCAAAAAGGCAGGCTGGAGCGTCGCGACCGACGGAGCGTCTCCGAACTGCTCAGACTTGTCTGATGCGTTCGACACCTCCAGCAGCGCGTCATGCTGAATCTTGTTCGTCTCGGTCGCCAGGATGACTCGGTAAGCGATGTTGCCGTCTGCGTCAGTAAAGGACTCGGAACTCGCAGCGCGGCCGAAGTTGAGTTTTTCCCGCGGTAGGGGACGTTTCGCATCGAATCGCGGATTAACCAGCAGAATAACCGTCGCAGACGATTCGCACTCGAAATGAATGTTACAACCGACCCGAACCGTAAGCATCGCGCACCGTTAGGAACACAACTTCGATAGCTATCCGGTGTTGCGAACTCTGTCGAAAAATTCGGCGAACAATGGAAGGTAAAGCGAGTCTCGTTCGGGATGATATTGCACGCCGATGGCATAAGGATGTGAACGCAGCCGCGCCTGTTCGACTATTCCGTCGCTCGCGGACCAGGCCTCGACCTCGATTCCGTCGGCCAACCGCTCGAGCGCCTGGTGATGCGAGCTGTTGACCGCCGCAAATCGATGAATCGCCGTCCAACTGTGCCTCAGCGGCTGGACATTTGCCGTCTCCGCAGTGTCATGTCCGGGAATATCGATATGTAAGGTTCCGCCTGCGGCAACGTTCAGCACCTGTAAACCCCGGCAAATCGCGAGAATGGGCTTTCCTGAAGAAAGGAACTCGCTGGCCGCCTTGAACTCCCACTCGTCGCGCTCGCAGTCGGTATCGACAATCAACGACGGCTCCGCGATCGGCTGGCGCAGGAAGCCGGCCGAAATATCGCCGCCTCCTGTCAACATCAAAGCATCCATCTGCGCCAGATCGACCGCATGCGTTCGCGCGTTATGCACTTTCAGATCGGGATAACGCCTGAATATAAGCACGAACCAATGTTCGTCGCATTGGCGAATCCATGTCGCGATACTCGGCATTACGACTATTGAGGTTACGGATGCCCCGGGATTGTCGCAAATTCACCGACAGCATCGCTCTTGCGACGAATCCGCGCGCAACCTATGTACAGTGTCACCGCGAAGGCGCAGGCAACCATGAACATCAGCAAATTCGCGCTGGCCGCACTGACCGTGACGCTGTGTTGCGGCGCGACGGTCTTCGGCGCCAGTTCTCCTGCGACGGCGCCGGCTATCAACGCTGCTCCAGCCGCCGGCGCGACGACTCAAGGTCCCGGCGATCTCGCGGCCCTGATTGCATCCGGCACGCTGCCCGACCTGCGCCGGCCAAATTTCACCGACTATCGCGACAGTGTGAAAAAATTCTACGGCCAGGGTGGAAACTCGGTGGCGTGGATTCAGAACGGCAAAGCCGGCCCTCAAGCGGTGTCGATGATCCTGCTCTTGCAGCAGTCCGCGTCAAAGGGCCTCAACCCCGAGGACTATGACGCCTCGCGATGGGCCGCGCGACTCGCCAGGCTCCAACCCACGGCGGCGAAGCCGTCCGACGCTGACCTCGCGCACATCGATCTGGCGCTGACCGTATCCGCGATGCGCTACATTTCCGACCTGCGTGTCGGAAGAGTGAACCCGCAACATTTCAAGTTCGGCCTGACCGTCGGATCGCAAAAATACGATCTCGCCGCAGAGCTAAGAACGCAGGTGCTGCCGGCGCCGGACGTTTCCGCGGTCCTGGCGAGAGTCGAGCCGCCTTATGACGGCTATCGGCGCGCCGAAGACGCGCTGCAAACCTGGTCGAAGATGGCGAGCGCGCCTGACGCCCCGCTCATACCCGTACCGCAGAAGGGCGTGCGCCCCGGAACTACCTTTGCCGCGATGCCTCAACTGGTCGTACGCTTGCGTCAGCTCGGCGACTTGCCGCCGAACGCCGTGCCCGCCGACTCAACCGTTTACAATGGTGCAACCGTCGCGGCGGTGAAGCATTTCCAGGAGCGCCATGGCCTCGACATAGACGGCGTGTTGGGCAAGAGCACGGTGGACCAACTGAACGTGCCGCTCAAAACCCGCGTGCAGCAGCTCGAACTCACCTTGGAACGTTATCGCTGGATCCCGCCGGGCTTTCCCGAGCCGCCAATCGTAGTCAACATTCCCGAATTTCGACTGCGCACTCTGCGGCGCCAGCCGGCCCCTTATCTAACGATGCGAGTAATCGTCGGCAAGGCAATGCGTCGGCAGACGCCGGTGTTCGCCGACGAGATGAAGTACCTAATCTTTCGCCCCTACTGGCTCGTTCCGACGTCGATCCTTCGCGGCGAACTCGTACCAAAGACGCGTCGCGATCCGAATTACCTCGCAGACAAGGGATTCGAAGTAGTCGACGGAAGCGGCAACATCGTCTCGTCGTCGCCGGCGTCCGACGATGTGATCGACGGACTGCGTTCTGGTTCGTATCGAGTGCGCCAGAAACCGGGGCTCAAGAATGCGCTCGGACTGGTCAAGTTCATTTTCCCCAATGAATACAACGTCTATCTGCACAGCACGCCGGAGCAGGAACTATTCGCAAAGTCCCGCCGCGATTTCAGCCACGGATGCATCCGGGTCGAGAAACCCGCCGAGCTGGCGGCGTGGGTGCTGCGCGATAAACCCGAATGGACGATGGCAAAAATTCAGAACGCGATGAAGAACGGCCCGGATAACGTGCAGGTAAATCTCGCCAAACCGATTCCAGTACTAATTCTCTATAGTACGGCAGTAGTGGAGCCGGACGGCGAAGTGAGATTCTTCGACGACATATACGGCTATGACAAGTCGCTGCAGAAGCTACTCACGAATGGCCCACCGTATCCAGGCTGATTAGTGACTCGAATTGTCACTCACGGAGCGCAAGGGAGTTTCGTGCATAGAGCGGATAGTGTCGTCCAAATCGCGGATGCCGGCGTCGGAGCCTAACCCTTGCGCCACCAACGCTGCAGCCGCGTTGCCGAGCTTCATGCATTCGGGCGGCGGCCAACCCAACATCAGCGCGCGAATGAAGCCGGCGCAATACGCGTCGCCGCATCCCGACGTGTCGACCACCGCGATATCATGCGCCGGCAGATAAACCCGCCCGCGCGCGGTCGTCAGCAGGCTGCCGTCGCCGCCCATCGTCAGCACGACTCCGCCCACGCCAAGGTCGAGCAGCCGCGCGGCTGCCTCCTCGGGCGCGCGCGATTCCGTCAGCTTGCAGGCTTGATCGGCGTTGGGCATGAACCAATCGACGAACGGCAGACACGGCTTCAGGATCGCGAGCAGTTTGGGCGAGCCCTCGCTCAGGATGTCCATGCTGGTGGTCGCGCCGCCGTCGCGCGCGCGCCGGAGGATCTCCGCGGCGCCATCGCGCCCGAGTCCGCGCATCGAGTCGCTGCCGCCGAGATGCAGATGCGGCGCGCTCTCGATCAACTGCCACGGTACGTCGTCGATGGAATAGGCGGCGTTGGCCCCGACCACATGAAGCGCGGGCCGGTCGCCGTTCGGCCTGATCGGCAAGATGCTGGCCGAGGTTTGCACGCCCGGCTTGCGAACGACGTGGCTGATATCGATGCCGAAGGCGTTCAGCGCGCGCATGAGCACGTCGGCTAGGGCGTCGTCGCCGACCGCGCCAACTGTTGCAACTGAGAGTCCCAATTTCGCGAGGCCGACCGCGGTGCCTGCCGCCGATCCTGCGGGCGCGAGCCGAATCTCATCGAGCAGCACGCCGCCTTGCCCCTCGGGAATGCGCGTGACGTAGCGCCCGAGGATGTCGAGGACGTGGGCGCCGAGCGTCACCACCTGGCCGCGCATCAGCGACTCGTCTGCTTGCGCGCGATTTCGCGATCCTGGCGCGCAATCACCGCGGCGTGAAGCTGTGCGACAGTTTTTTCAGGGAGCACGCTTATCGGCTTGCCGGTCGCGAGTGCGTCCATATAGATGTGCGCGGACTTTTCGAGCAGCTCGACGAAAGTGAAAGTCTTGTCGAGGTCGGTGCCGATGCGTAGCGTGCCGTGATTCTGAAGTATGTAACAGTGGCATCGATTGGTAAGCGCCCGCCCGACGTTGTCGTGGAGTTCGCGCGAGCCTGACAGCGCGTACGGTACGACGTCGATCGTCTTGCCGATCGCCAGCGTAACTTCGTCGAACAGCGGCGGGATCGGTTCGTTCAGAATGCTGAGCGCGCTCGCGAACGTCTGATGGGTGTGAATGACGGCGCTGACATCGGCGCGCGTCTTGTACGTCGCGACGTGCATCGGAGCTTCGATCGACGGTTTGCGCTCGCCCTCGATTGGCGCGAGGTCGAAGTCCACGACGCAAATGTCTTCGACTTTCATCACGTCGTACCGAAGGCGCGTCGGCGTGACGACGACGGCGTCCTGGCCCTCGACCAGCATCGAGACGTTGCCGGCGCTGCCCGACCTGGATCCGAAGTAGCCGTCGGCCGACAGCCGCCGGCTGATTTGCAGGACTTGCCGCTTATAGTCGTCGTAGCGTCCCATCAAAAAAACAGCGCCCCGGGTATCGCATAAACTTTACGATACCGCGGGGGCGACTTTACTCAAATCGCTACGAAAGCTTGACCGAGTTGACCACCTGAATCTCAGTGAAGCCGAGCAGGCCCCACGGGCCGTTCTCCACGCCGATGCCTGACCACTTGGCTCCGCCGAACGGCAGGTTCGGCGCGATCGCGAGATGCTGATTGACCCACGCCGAACCGCATTCCAGCTGCGCCGCGACCTCGGCCCCTCGCGCCGAATCGTTGGACCACACCGAGCCGCTCAGCCCGTAGTGAGTCGCGTTCGCACGGCGGACCGCGTCGTCCACGTCCTTGTAGGGGATGACCGGAAGCGCTGGGCCGAACTGCTCTTCATCGACCAGCCGCACGCCGTCGGAAATATTTCCAACGATCGTCGGCGCGAAAAAGTATCCTTCCTTGCCGACGCGCGAGCCGCCGGTGACAATTTTGGCGCCGTGCTTCTTGGCGTCCTCGACCAGCTCGGTCACGCGCTCGAACTGCATTTTGTTGTTGATCGGACCGAGCTGCGTGCCGGCCTCGAGCCCGTCACCGACCTTGACGCCCTTGGCGATCTCGCCGAGGTTGTCGAGCAATGCGTTGTACATCTGCTCCGGCACGTACACGCGCTTGATCGCGCTGCAGATCTGTCCCGAGTTCTCGAACGCACCCCAGAAAATCTTTTGTGCCACCGCCGCGGGATCCACGTCGGCCAGGATAATCGCGGCGTCGTTGCCGCCGAGTTCGAGCGTGACTCGCTTCAAATCGGGCGCGGCAGCCGCAGCGACTCGCTTGCCGGTCGCGACCGAGCCGGTGAACGAAATCTTTCTCGGGATCGGATGACTGGTCATCCATGAACCGAGCTCGTCGCCGCCCGAGACCACGTTGAGGACTCCCGGCGGCACGATGTCGCGCAAGATCTCACCGAGCATCAGCGTGGTGATCGGCGTGTACGGCGAGGGCTTCAGCACGACGGTGTTGCCGGCGAGCAGGGCCGGCGCGATTTTCCACATCCCGAGCATCAGTGGGTAGTTCCACGGCGTGATCGCGGCGACGACGCCGAGCGGCTTGCGCTTGATTTCGATTTTGCCCTGCGGCGTGTCCTGCAACACCTCGCCTGGCAAGTCGAGCATGGCGGTGTATGCGCACCACATCGAGGTGCCCATGATTTCCTGCCCGGCCTTATCGAGCGGCTTGCCCTGCTCCTGCGTGAGCGTCCGCGCCAGGCCTTCGGGCGGTTGCTGCAATGCCGCGGCGCATTCCTGCAGGACCTTGCGGCGCGCGTTGACGTCTTTGCTCCAGGCGGGGAACGCTTTTTGAGCGGCGTTCATCGCTTGATCGAGTTCGGCTTTGGTGCAATCGGGAACCTCGGCGAAAACCTTTCCGGTGGCGGGATTGATAACGCCTGTGGACTTCGATCCCTTCATCGACTTGCCGTCGATGGTCATTGTGTAGCCAGCAGCCATGTGAGTCTCCTTATTGTGCGAATCCGTGAGGCAAACGTATTTAGATTCATTACAACGGCAGTCGCATTGCGCGCAAACGGGCAGCGGAGCAACGGATGAGTTGCTCGAACCGGCAGGCAAAAGTGAGGGGCGGCCCGACTATCGAGCCGCCCCCGATTGTTCCGATGCGGTTAGTTTGTCTTTTGGGTCGTGGTCTTGTCGGAGGTCGTGGTAGATCCGCCCGGACTGTTATCGCTCGAAGTCGTGGTCGCCGACTCCGAGGTCTTCTCGGAGGTCAGCGGCGCTGCCGCGGCCGCGGGTGCACCAGGCGCTCCCGGTGCTCCTGGAGGTCCTTGTTCCCCGGCGACAGGGACAGTCGTAGTAGTTTCCTTTTCGCATCCGACGACTGCGGTACCGAGAAGGAATGCGAAACCAATCAACGCCGCTGCAGTGCCTATTTTTCTCTTCATCATAATTTCGCCCTCGTGTTGTTGTACTTATCGAGCAGTGTCCTTAGAGTGTGACGATACCGCAGTGTTAGCCGGCAAACGTATCTTCGGAACGTGCATCATCGTTACTGAGGTAACCAAACAAGGCGTTTCCTCAGTCAAGAACTTGGTCGGTTTTCCTCGCGAAGGATAAAACGGACTCACGAGTCATGGGATCCTTCGTGCAGGCATTCGGCTTCTTCAATTGGGTAGGTATCAGCCACTTCGTCAACCTGCTCTTCATCAGCCTGCTCATACGCAGCGGGCTGGAAATCCTGAGCGCGCACCCCAAGCTCTACTGGAACGACGGCTGCCGCGCCGGCAGCGAATGGCTCAAGTTCACGCGCAAGGTGATGCCTGCGGATCGGCTGTGGACCGCGTCGGACGAGCAGGAACCGTTCTCGTCGTGGCTGGCGCTGCCGGGTCACATGAATCTCGGGATGGGCCGCCATTGGCATTTTTTTTCGATCATGTTCTGGGTGCTCAATGGCGTGATCTACGTGTTCCTGCTGTTCGCGATCGGCGGATGGCGGCGGCTGATTCCGACTTCATGGAGCATCGTTCCAGCTGCGCTTCAGACTGTGTGGACCTATGCGCATTTCCATCTCCCGCCGCCGGGGCATCCGTACAATCCCGTGCAGCAACTTGCCTACGCCGGAATTGTTTTTGCGATCGCGCCGATGATGATCGCGACGGGTGCTGCTATGTCGCCTGCGATCGCCTCGCGCTTCCCCGGCTACGTGCGGATGCTGGGCGGCCGCCAATCAGCGCGCAGCATCCATTTTCTCGGGCTCGTGACGATTTGTCTTTTTACCGTGGTGCACGTCACGCTGGTCGTCGTCGAGGACTTCCCCGCCAACATGAGTTACATCGTCCACGGGCGGCGTGCGATGGAAGGTCTCTCGGTGGCGATCGGGTTGGGCGGACTCGTCGTCGTTGCGATCATTCATGTGTGGGCAACCCGGATTTCGCTACGCGATCCGAAGTTCGTGCAGCGCACTCTGGGAGTCGCGATCGAACCGGTCCGCCGCCGCCTGCTTCATCACGTAGTTTCTCGTCAGGCGTATCCGAAGTCTGCGGTATCCGAATACTTCATAGTCAACGGCCGTCCGCCGGAAAGTGCCGAATATCGGCAGATGACGCAGGCGGACTTCAAAAACTGGCGGCTCGAGATCGGTGGGTTGGTCGAAAACCCGCTCCAGCTCGGTCTCGCGGATCTTCGCGCGATGCGCCCGCACACCCAGATCACGCTCCACCACTGCATTCAAGGATGGTCGGGCGTCGCGCAATGGACGGGAGTTGCGGTGGCGGATATCCTCGCGCGCTGCCGGCCCCTTGCGAACGCGCGCTACCTCGCATTCCGTTCGTGGCAGGAGCCCGACCCCGGTGTGGCGTACTACGAAGTGATCGACCTCGAGCTGGCGCGTCATCCGCAAACGATTCTGGCCTACGAGATGAACGACGCCGCGCTGCCGGTCGCGCATGGAGCTCCGTGCCGTTTGCGGGTCGAGACGCAGTTGGGCTTCAAGATGGTGAAGTGGGTGCGCTCGATCGAACTCGTCGAGGATTACCGGAGTCTGGCCGAAGGTCAGGGCGGATACCGCGAGGACGTGCAGTTTTACGGTCCCGAAGCGGGAATCTGACGAAAGCCAAAATCAGCCGGAGGCTTCCTCGCTCAGTCCCGCTACCTTTAGAGCCTTTCGCTTTGCGCCCTTGAGGTCGTAGTACCTGCGCGTGACGATTCGTTGCGCGTAAAGCCCGCCGCCCGCCTGCACGTTGGTAACAGCCTTCCAGCCGCCATACGCGTCCGCGGTCAGATCGCGAATCGCATGAAACAGCCGCGCACGATACTCGCCGTCGATACCTTTGCTCGTGCCCATGTACTTGCGAACCAGCGGGCCGGTCACTTCGTTCTCGAGGTCGGCGACGCCCGGCGCGGTCAGGATCGAGCCGCCCGCGATGTCGTGCAGGTGCCGTACCATCAGGTTGTAATTCGCCGCTCCGTGATACTTGCCCGCGTTGGTGTAGAGCTCGTCAGGGAATGCGCCTTGCTCGGTAATCTGGCAGTTGGCGATCGCAGCCTCGAGCGCGGCGCGAATCAGCGTCGCGTGGATGAGCATCTCGGAGATCTTCTCCTTGATGTGCCCTTCGCCGGCCAAGCCGTTGGCCTCCGCAACGAGCTGCGCGAAGCCCACGAGCAGGTCGCCCTCCTCCGCCATCGCAGATAGCCCGCCCAAGCGCTCCCAGAGCCCGAGTGAATGCGCGAAGACAGCGGCCTGCTGCACCGCGCCATCGAGGAAGATGCGTTCGTTCGGCACGAAAACGTTGTCGAGGATCACGAATCCTTCGGGCATGTGAATTTTCGCAGACACCGGGAACGTGCGTGTGTCGGGATGCCGCGGTGCAAAACTCGTATCGATTATCTTGACGCCGGGCGAGTTGACCGGCACCGCGCAACCAATCGCGTACGCCTCCTCGCCGGGCTTCATCGCCTTGGTCGGGATCACCATCAGGTCATGCGCCATCGACGCGCCCGTGATGTGCAGTTTGGCGCCGCGGATCACGACGCCGTCGCTCCGCCGTTCGACCACGCGCGTGTATGCGTCGGGATCATCCTGCTTGCCGGGCGGACGGCTGCGATCGCCCTTCGCGTCCGTGATGCACTCGACGATGCGAACGTCGCTGCGCTGCGCGGCGTGCACGTAGCGCATGATGCGCTCCGCATATTCGGGCAGAGCGCTTGCGATGCGCGTCGCGGCAGTCGTCAGCGTCATGATCGACTGGTAGGTCACGTTGGCGACGATGTCAGACTCGAGCAGTAGCGGAATCCGGTCGCGCAACTCATCTGCCGAGCGCGCAACTTTCATCAACGGGCTGACCGCCCCGGCCTCAGGCGAGTAGAATTTGTCGTAGCCTTCCGCTATTCGCGAGACGCATTCGCCGAGGATCGGATGAGTCACGATGTCGCGCACGCGTTCGCCCTCAAAGTAGGTTTCGCGGTTGTCGTCGAGCGACGCCTTATATTGCTGTCCCGTCATCATCGCGGTCTTCTCTCCTTACGTGTCGCGCAGCGCAAGAGCCTAGTGCGGAACGCCGTCGGATAAAAGTCTCTTCGCTCCGTTCATTTTTTCAGCCTTACTTCAAGCCGCGTAAAGAGCGAGAATGACTCGCGATGCCCGATTT
>JBOHWI010000165.1:0-5787 GCA_050736675.1 Binatus sp. (SeqCode) | reverse complement strand
GAGCAGGTGCGCGGTACCGCTACCGCTGTCGCCGTTGAGGTCGAACGCCGGATTCGCGACGACGTGCAGCACCTGCGCGCCGCCGAGCGACTCCTTGTACAACGCCGCGAATCGCTTGAGGGCGTCGCGTCCGCCGTACTTGCCGAAGCGCGGGCTGTCGAAGACACCATCCTCGGTGAAGCAGTCGACCCAATCGTCGTAGCGGCCGCCGTCGATCGTCCAGCAATAGCGCGAATGCAGTACGCGAATTTCCTCGCGATCCTCGACTGTTCCGGTAATCGCCATCGCTTCAACCCCCTGTGACTCAAATTACGTTGGCTTCACGCAGCCGTGCCACATCGTCCCACGAGTAGCCGAGCATCTCGGTCAGCAGCAGCTCGGTATGCTCGCCCAGTTCGGGTGCATGCCCGCGCGGCTCGCCCGGGGTCGCGCTCAACTTTACCGGCATCCCAAGCAGCGTCAGGTTGCCGAGCGCGGGATGATCATAGTCGACGACGTAATCGTTGGCCCGCACCTGCGGATCGTCAGGCAGGTCGGTCACAGAATTGACGATCGTGTAGATGAAATCGCCGCGACTCTTGAGGACTCGCATCCACTCGTCGCGCGGGCGCGCGGCGAAGACTTCGTCGAATATCGCGACCGCCGCCGCCGAATTTTTGCCGCGTGTCTTCGCGTCGGCGAAGCGCAGATCCTCGATCAGTTCGGGTTTCCCGATGACTTCGCAGAAATCTTTCCAGTAACGATCCGGCTGCAGCATCGCCAGCGAGATCCACTTGTCGTCGGCGCAGCGATAATGGTTCCACAACGGATTGTAGGCATTGGCGCGCGTGTTGCGCGGAAATTCCTTGCCCATGATAGTTCGCGCGACGACGTTCAGCCCCTGCAGCGCCATCATCGAGCCCAGGTGCGACGCATCCACTTCCTGCCCGACGCCTGTTCGCTCGCGCGCGAACAACGCCGCCAGCACGCCGTAGGCGAGCATGATCGCGCCCATCTGATCCGCGATTCCGCCGTAAACGTAGCTCGGCGCTGTGCTCCCGCTGCCAACCGCGTTCATGATTCCGGAGCGCGCCTGTCCCAGGTAGTCGAACGACGGCTCGCCGCTGTCAGGCCCCTCGGGGCCGTAGCCGGACGCGCTCGCATAAATGATTCGCGGGTTATGCGCGGCCAGGTCCGCGTAACCGAGTCCGAGCCGCCTTGCGACGCCCTTGCGGAAATTCTGCACGAAGACGTCGCTGTGCGCGGCCAGCCGATGCACGATCTCGCGCCCCCCGGCCTGCTTCAAGTTCAGCGCGATACTTTTCTTGTGCTTGTTGTTGGCCTCGAAATAATAATTGCGCCCGCTCTTCACCGTCGCGCTGCCTGCGACCGCGGTAATTCCCCGGCCCGGGTCGCCCCGCTCGCGCTCCTCGATCTTGATCACCTCGGCGCCCAGATCGGCGAGCATCTGCGTCGCGACCGGCCCCTGCTGCCAGATCGTCCAGTCAATGATTCGAATTCCATCCAGCGGTCCGCTCATCGTTTTCTCTATACCACAACCCTCTTGAGTTTGGGCGCCGCCGGACGGATCAATCATATATGGCCGCGCTCGCCCAGATTCTCGGCTTCTTTTATCCGCCCCGATGCACCGCCTGCGGAGCGTCGCTCGCATCCGAACCCGGACGGCGCGTATGCGCTCGATGCGTGGCGCGAGTCGAGCGGATGCCGGAACCGCGCTGCGAAGTTTGCGGCGGCCCAGTCGAGTCCGCCGTCAGCGACGCCTCGCGATGCGCCCGATGCCTCGCGCATCCGCCGCGCTACCGAATCGCGCGCACCGTCGCGCGCTATCGAACCACCGCCGAGGACGAACCCGGCAGCCTGCCCGCGCTGATTCGCCGCCACAAGTACGGACTCGATCAATCCGTCGGGCGCGCGCTAGCGGAATACCTCGGCGACGAGCTGCCGGTGTCGTCTGACGACTATGACGTCGTGATTCCGGTGCCGCTGCATTGGCGGCGCTTGTGGTGGCGCGGATTCAATCAGGCCGCGCTGCTCGCCGCCGAAGTCGCGCGCCGGCTCGACCTTCCGCTCGATACCACCGCGATCTCGCGCCGGCGCTTCACCACGCCGCAGACCTCGCGCCATCACGACCAGCGCATCAGGAACGTGCGCCGCGCTTTCACGGTCACAAAACCCGACCGGGTCAAAAATCGCCGCGTGCTGGTCGTGGACGACGTGATGACCACCGGCGCCACCGTCGATGAATGCGCGCGCGTGCTGCTCGCGGCCGGCGCGGCCTGCGTGGACGTATTCACCCTCGCGCGTGTGCTATGAGCGAACCCGCTGTGAAACGAGTTCACGCCGCTCCACAAACACGACGCGACGACCTCAGCGAAACCATTCATGGGCAAAAGGTGTCGGATCCTTATCGATGGCTCGAGGACGGCACGAGCGCAGAATCTTGCGCTTGGGTTGCCGCTCAAACGGAATACACCGCCCCGTTTCTGGTGACACCCGAACGTGCTCGTCTTCGCGCTCGGCTGGCCGAGATCATGAAGGTCAACGAGGTCGGCACGCCCATGCGGCGCAACGGTCGCTATTTCTTTACGCGCAGAGCCGCCAATCAACAACATCCTGTCATTTGCCAACGAGAAGGTGTCGACGGCTCTGAAGAGGTTCTGATCGATCCGTGCTCGATGAGCACGGACAACCTGATTTCGGTAGAAATTCTGGATGTTAGTCCGAGCGGCACACTGCTCGCGTATTCAGTCAGGCGAGGTGGCGAAGACGAACATGAAATTCGTGTGCTCGACTTGGCTTCCCGGCGGGACCTGAGCGACAGGTTGCCCAAAGACCGCTACTACAACAACCTCTCGTGGAGACGGGACAGTACAGGTTTCTACTATTTCGTCTTGACGACCGAGAAATCCTGCGTCCGTTTTCACCGCCTGGGTTCCGCTCAGGATTCGGACAAGGAACTCTTCTCCACGCGGCCCGACTGGGCGATTTCCGTCCATGCGTCTGAAGACGGCCGCTATCTGATAATTACAGTCATCCGAGGCGGGGGAGGCTCTTCCACCGAAATTTACTATCAGCGTTTGGATGAGGTCGCCTCCCTCATCCCCCTGGTCAACGATATTGATGCAGTTTTCTTTCCGGCATACGTTGGCGACGCCATTGTGCTGCGCACCAACTGGCAAGCACCAAACTGGCGTCTGATCCGCGTCGATCTCGATGATCCGGGCCGTGCGCGATGGCGCGAAATCGTTGCCGAGGGAAGTGCGCCAATGCAATCGCACTCCGCAATCGGAGGCAAGCTGCTGGTGACACATTTGGACGATGTACATTCGCGAATTTCCGTCTATGAACCGGACGGAACCCGTATTCGCGACATCAACCTGCCGAATTCCGGGACCGCCGGGCCGATAGGCGGTAGTTGGCAAAGCGCCGAAGCTTTCTTTTCCTTCACGTCATTCAATGTTCCTCCAACGATCTACCTATATGACGTATCAAGCGATGAGCTCGGCATTTGGTCGCAGCAAGACGTTCCCGCCGATTTTGATCAATTCGAATTCCATCAAGCCTGGTGCGAATCGAAGGACGGGACGCACATTCCTCTGCATGTCTTCCATCGCAAGAACCTCGACTTGAACAGCGCGAATCCAACACTGCTCCTGGGCTACGGTGGATTCAGCGAGAGCTCTACGCCATTTTACTGGCCACCCGGACTTGCATGGGTCGAAGCAGGTGGGGTGCTTGCCGTTGCAAATCTACGCGGCGGTGGAGAGTTCGGCGAGCGATGGCACCGGGCTGGTATGCTGGAGAAGAAACAGAATGTCTTCGATGACTTTGTAGCGGCCGCGCAATGGTTGATCTCAAGTCGCTACACCAGTTCCCAGCGTTTAGCGATCATCGGCGCCAGCAACGGGGGCCTGTTGGTGGGCGCCGCTCTAACCCAATGCCCAGAGATTTTCAGAGCGGCAATATGCTGGGCGCCGTTGACCGATATGATTCGCTACCAAAGGCACCCGTTGGGCCCTTTTTGGATTCCCGAATTCGGGTCATCCGCTGACCCGACGCAGTTTCGATATCTGTACGCATACTCCCCTTACCACAACGTCAAGAAGGGCATTCGATATCCAGCAGTCATGTTCGTTACCGGAGAAGCGGACAGCCGGTGCGATCCGATGCATGCGCGAAAAATGGCGGCAGCCCTTCAATGGGCATCGTCATCCGAAGAACGCCCCATTATTCTTCACCATCGTACCGCGGCAGGTCACATGACCTCGCTCGCCATAGATGACACCATCGACGAAGCCGCCGACCAGCTTTCGTTCTTGTTTCGTGAACTTGGTTTTCAATACTAGTCGAACACGCGCGATCGCTTGTGACGAGCAAGGATCAGAAAATAAGTGAGCGAAACAGGACACGCCAACTGGGACGAACGTCATCGCGGCCAGCCGGCCGGCGGAGCCGAGCCGTTCCTGCTCGCGATGCTCCCGCGGATTCCGCACGGCGTCGCGCTCGACGTCGCCGCCGGACGCGGGCGCAACGCACTTGCGCTCGCGCGAGCCGGGATGAAGGTCGTCGCGGTTGATTTCTCCACGGAGGCGATGCGCCTTCTCGCGGCGACGGCGCGGGCCGTGCGGCTCGCCATCTGGCCCGTGGTGGCAAACTTGGATAGTTTTCATCTCAAGGACGAGTCGCTCGACGCTATCGTGAATATAAACTTCCTCGACCGCGCGCTGTTTCCGAAGTTTATCCGCGCTCTGCGTCCCGGCGGCCTTTTGATCGCCGACACCTTCCTCGTCGATCAAGCCGCGATCGGGCATCCGCGAGATCCGCGCTTTTTGCTCGGGCACGGAGAACTCCGCTCGCTCGCGGACGGACTCGAGATCGAGGAATACCGCGAAGGCCTCGTCACCTATTCAGACGGCGAGCGCGCATTTCGCGCGTCGCTCGCGGCGCGACGGAGGAAATCGAGCTGATGGCGCCCGGAATGACCTACAAGGCTGCCGGCGTCGATATCGCGCTGAAGCAGAGCCTGATTCCACTGTTCGGCTCGATCGCAAAGACTACCGCCGGCGCGCACGTGATCGGCGGCGTCGGCGGATTCGGCGCGCTGATCGGACTCAACGGGGCGCGCAGGATGCGCGCGCCGGTGCTGGTCGCAGGAACAGACAGCGTCGGCACCAAGCTCATGGTCGCGTTTGCGGCCGGTCGACACGACACCGTCGGCATCGACTGCGTCGCGATGTGCGTCAACGACATCATCTGCCACGCGGCGCGCCCGCTTTTTTTCCTCGACTACATCGGCTCGGGCAAGCTCGAAAAGAAAGTCGCGCTCGATATCGTCAGGGGCGTCGCCCGCGGATGCGATCAGGCGGGGATGAGCCTGGTCGGCGGCGAGACCGCGCAGCTCAGCGGACTCTACAAGCCCGGCGAGTACGACCTGGCCGGTTTCGCGGTGGGAATCGTCGAGCGTGCGAAAATTCCCGAACCGTCGAGCGTGCACGCCGGCGACGTGCTGATCGGACTCGCGTCCAGCGGACTCCACTCCAACGGTTTTTCACTGGTGCGCAGCGTGCTGCGACACGCGAAGCTCAAGCTCGGCGCGCATATCGACGAACTCGGATGCTCGCTGGGCGAGGAGCTTCTGCGTCCTACGCTGATCTACGCGCGCGTCGTCGTGGAATTGTTCGAGCGCTTCAAAATAAACGGCCTTGCGAATATCACCGGCGGCGGCGTGCTCGAAAATTTGCCGCGCGTGATGCCCGCAAACACCAGCGCAATCGTCGAGCGTGGCTC
>JBOHWI010000164.1:0-1685 GCA_050736675.1 Binatus sp. (SeqCode) | reverse complement strand
TCGGCGCGGCGCTGATGCTCGTCTCTCAGCTAATTGCCGTTGCTCATTTTCATGAGGGTTCGGTTTCTCGCGACGGAGTCGCAGCCGCGCAGATCGCCGCCGACCTGGGATTATGCCCGGTTTGCCAACTGGCGTTGCACACGCCGGGCACGGTCGCCGCGGCGACGACGTTCGCGCGCGGGCCTGCGATAGCCGAGACGGTATTCCTCGCCGCCCTGACCAGACCCCAATCCGCGGTCTTCTCGGTCGCCCGTGTGCGCGCTCCACCGGTATCGCTCTAAGCCTCCTTTTCGACACATCCAATCGGACTGGCGCGTGCGATCAATTCGCGCGGCGCCGCCCGCGCCTGAAAGGCGCGGGAGGACTCTTGAAAGAATGGGAGCTTGCGATGCGAAGAAGTTTTGCGAGGGTCTCGCTTGCCGGGATCCTGATTCAACTGGCTTTTTGCGTGCCGGCAGTAGCGGCTAATGTGAAGACCTCGACCAGGACGAAATATCGAATCACGGGCGTGGTGAAGGACGCCCTCGGCAGACCGATCAAGCAGGCTGCCCTGTCGCTCCAGAACTCCAAGGGGCGCGTGATGGCTCATGCTTCGAGCAGCGACGCGGGTGAGTTCTCGTTCAACACGATCGAGCGTGGTATCTATGCGGTCGTTGCGACCAAGCCGGGATTCAAAACGGCGACCGCGATCGTGACGGTCGCGGCGAAGGGCGCCGCGCCGGTGGTAGTCGCGATGGAAGCCGAGAAGGCGGTCAGCCTCGCGGTCGCGGCGACGCGGCTGAACGAGTCGCGCAACTCCCTCTCGCCCGACACGGGCGGCAGCAAATACACGTTCAGCAACAAGGCGATCCAGCAATTGCCGCAGGGCGCGAACACCTCATTGAACCAGGTGATACTGCAGGCGCCGGGGGTCGCTCAGGATTCTTTCGGCCAGCTCCACGTGCGCGGAGACCACGCCGATCTTCAATATCGAATAAATGGCGTCCAACTTCCCGAAGGCATTACCGGCTTCGGACAGGTGCTGAGTCCGCGCTTTGCCAGGTCGATCAGCCTGCTGACAGGAGTGCTGCCTGCGGAATACGGCCTGCGCACGGCGGGGATCATCGACATCAAGACCAAGGACGGGCTGCTCGACCCGGTCGCCGACGTCGACTTTTACGGGGGACAGCGCGGGACCACCGAGCCGAGCTTCGAGTACGGCGGATCGAAGGGCAACTTCAGCTATTTTGTGACCGGGCAGTATCTCGGCACCGATCGCGGAGTCGAGCCACCGACGCCGGGGCCTACGGCGATTCACGACACCAGCAACCAGGGCGCCGGCTTCGGATATTTCTCGTACCTTGTGAATCCGACGACGCGGCTGAGCCTGATCACGGGCACCGCCATCAATCACTTTCAGATTCCCGCGAACCCGAATCAGCCGCAGGTGTTCGCGCTGGCCGGCGTGCCGGCATATCCGTCGGCGAAGGTGCGCGAGAACCAGTTCGAGCAAAACTATTTCAATGTGTTGGCGTTGCAGGGAACTGTTGGATCGAACTTCGATTACCAGCTCGCGCCGTTCAGCCGTTACTCGACGGTTACTTTCAATCCGGATCACACCGGCGACCTGATCTACAACGGCGCCGCCGCGAGAGTTTTCCGCAGCGACTGGGGCAACGGCTTCCAGCTCGACACCGCATATCGCG
>JBOHWI010000163.1:0-7470 GCA_050736675.1 Binatus sp. (SeqCode) | reverse complement strand
CAGTCAGGCCGCTCAACGCTCGCGGCTGCCGATCGAGCAGCAATTGCATCGCGGCCAGGACATCATCGTGCAGATCGCCAAGGAGCCGATGGGCACCAAGGGCGCGCGGCTGACGTCGTCGATTTCGCTGCCGGGTCGCCATCTGGTCTTCACCCCGACCAGCAATCACATTGGAGTGTCGCGGCGAATCGCGAGCGCCGAGGAACGCGCGCGGTTGCGCACCGACGTAGGAGAACTCAGGCCGCAGCAAGGCGGTTTCATCGTGCGCACCGCGTGCGAGGGCGTCAGCCGTCGCGAAATCCAGCGCGATGTCGCGTTTCTGACCAAGCTGTGGAGCTCGATCCTGCGCAAGCACGAGAGCATGCCGCCCGCGTCGATTCTGTACAGCGACCTCGACGTGGCGCTTAGAATCGTGCGCGATCTTTTTTCCAGCGAAGTGGACCGGCTGTGGTGCGACGATCCGACGACCTACAGCCGGGTCGTGCAGTTCGTGCAGAACTACATGCCGCGGCTGCGCGCGCGCGTGTCGCTGCATGACGGGCCGCAGCCGCTGTTCGATCGCTTCAACATCGAACCGCAGATCGAGCGCGCGCTGGACCGCAAGGTCTGGCTCAAGTCGGGCGGCTACCTGATTTTCGATCAAGCCGAGGCACTGACCGCGATCGATGTGAACACCGGGCGCTTCGTCGGCAAACGCAGCCAGGACGACACCATCTTCAAGACCAACCTGGAAGCGGTCGAGGAGGTGGTTAAGCAATTGCGGCTGCGCAACATCGGCGGCATCATCATCGTTGATTTCATCGACATGGAGCGCGAAGGCGATCGCAAGAAAGTGAGCGACGCGCTGGCGACCGCGCTCAAGCGCGACAAGGCGCGGACCTCGGCGCTCAAGATTTCCGAGCTGGGCCTCGTGCAGATGACGCGCAAGCGCACGCGCGAGAGCCTGGAGAAGTTGCTCACCGACACGTGCCCGCGATGCGAAGGGCGGCGCGTGGTCAAATCGGTGCCGACGCTCGCCGCCGAAGTGATCCGCGGGATTCAGCGCGAGGCGGTCTCCAAGTCCGCGGGCGACATGCTGATCGTCAAGCTGAATCCCGAGGTCGCGCGCTACCTCTACGACAACGGCGCCAAGGATCTCGAAACGCTCGAGCAGCGGCTCTCGACCAAGATAGTGCTGCGCTCGAACGACACAATCGAGCTCGGCGCGTTCGAACTAGCCCGCGCCCCCGCCGCCGCGTAGTCCCGCTTCATCCCGCGCTGCCAGTCGGCAAAGTGCGAGCCGCCAGCACGATCGCGGGTTCGCAAAAACGCGCAAAGGTCTTCGCGCGACTGATCGACAAGTCATTCTGACCGCAGTGGCTACCCGTCCACGAGCAGCGAGCCAAAATCGATTAGCTTCCCTGAAATAGATTTTCGTCCGACTAATGAAAAAATAAAACTTGAAGATTAGACGCCGCGTCATCGTCACATAAGATAGGTGCCCCGCGCAGAGGCCGCGACCAGTCGCGAGTTCTCTGTCACCCCAAAAAAAGAGGCGACCCGTGGCGGCTCGCCGCGGCATCCGAACCTCAACCTGCGCAAATCGTGCATTAGGAGGTGCCGTATGCCAACAGGAAATCGTGTTTCGGTCCGCTACGTGCTTGCTGCGACGGTCGCGGTTGCGATCGCGATTGCGCTCGCGGTTCCCGCCGGCGCCGCGGTAAAGCCCGGCGATGTTATAAGCGCGCAGAGCGCCTACAAGGTGAAAGACCTCCTGTCGCCGGGCGTGTACTACAAGGTGACGCACGGCATGACGATGGACATCGTGCCGACGTCCACTATCCAGTGG
This sequence comes from Binatus sp. (SeqCode), assembly GCA_050736675.1. Classification (GTDB taxonomy): domain Bacteria; phylum Desulfobacterota; class Binatia; order Binatales; family Binataceae; genus Binatus. The sequence continues at coordinate 5,642 of JBOHWI010000163.1, read as the reverse complement.
CCGCCACCGTATCGCGATGCCACCGAGAAATACGCCGAGCAGGTGCGCCTATCGCCCGACGGCCGTTCGCTGGTCAACTACGTCGCCGGCCAACCGTTTCCGTTCCTCGATCCGAACGATCCGAACGTCGCGACCAAGATCATGTGGAACGCCGCGTTCCGCCCGATCACTTCCGACGACTATGACCTGCGCTTCTATGACTGCGACGACGTGTACGACGGGCTGAACAAACCGTACAGACCGATCGACTACTTTCAGATTGGCCACTACGCCGGTTACGATGAAGTCGGACGCACCGAAGTCCAGCCGATTCCGATCGACCCCGATTTCAAAACCACGGGACGCTACTGGATGTTCGCCCTCTATCCGATTCTCTCGCCCGAGAATCTGCGCGGCGCCGGTTTCATCCGCTACCGCTACGCCGATCCGAACAAGGGCGACGACATCTGGCAATGGACTCCTGGCACGCGGCGGCTGCGGCGCCTGAACGAAGGAATTATGAGCGACGCTGCCGTAGGCGGCGGCAACCCGACTTCGTTCGACCCCGATCACTACTCGGGCTTCAACGGCAAGGTCGAAGAATACAACTACAAGTTTCTCGGCCAGAGGAAGATGCTGGCGTCGGTAAACGCCGAGCATTCACCGGAAATCACCTGCGCGACCGACGGTGGCGCCAGCGCATGCCCGGAAAATTGGGAGATGCGCCGGCTCTACATTGTTCAGACCTCACCGCGCCGCTCGGTCAACCCTGAGGTGCTGCACTCGAAGTCGATTCTCTACGTCGATAGTGAGATGTGGTTCGAACCTTACGTCGACGAATACGATCCCAACGGCCAGCTCTGGCAGAATCACATTTATTGGCTGACCTATCGCGACCGGCCGGTGCCCGATGCGCGCATTGCCATCTATCCGTTCAAGCGCGAATTCGTGGTCGGCGCCGCTGCCACTGACGTGCAGTCAGGAATGACCACGATGTGCTACCTGCCGGGGCAGAATACGCCCGAGCACGAATGCTGGTACATCAATATGGGTAGCGTCGACCGCGACTTCTTCACTACCGCCGCGATGGTCCGAGCCGCGCCGTGACCGGTCGGCTCTTCCTGACCGTGTTTACGGCTGCGCGCAGCTCGATCCCAACCTCTACCCCCTTCCCTCGAAGAAGGGGGTAGTTTCGCAATCAGCCGCGCAAGCCCTTGAGACAGCCTGCTTGATCCAAAACCTTGTCGATGGATTGCTTGTTGGGCAGGGCCGCGTATTTTTCGCGCAGTGCGGCCAGAGATTTAGCGTGATACTTCTGCGGCTTCTGCGTCCAGGTCTTGCCGGCCAGCTCGACGCTGAATTCTTCGCGGCCTTCTGTTATTGCCTTCGCGTTTGCGTTCGTCCATGGCATGAAGAGGCGGCCTACCTGGCGCTCCAACAGCGGCATCAGTGTTGGCTCGAGAGCGGCCCGCGGCTCGAAGTCGCCTTCCGCTCGCGGCCATAGCATTCGATGGATCCATGCGAGCATGTTGGGCGCTCGCCCTTCGATGATCGCGCCCGGCGTTGGATCGGTCCACAGATTGTAGAGTTGTCCCCACATCGCGAAGTCGCCGAAGCTTGGCCGCGCGCCGAATAGATAGGCGCGGTTGGCGAGATGCGTCTCGAGGATTCCAATCGTGTCGCAGAACGAATCTTCAATTTGCGGCGCGGTCTTTTCATTGGAGCCCACGAACCACACCCGCGCGACCATCCGTTCGCGCACGTTGGCGGCCGCGACAGAAAACTGCTGCTCGTCCGCCGTCGGCATCATCATGCGTGCGATCCGGCCGGCGCAACTGAGCTGATCGACCTCGCGCGCCCATCGGTAATGGAACATCCACTTGTTGCCCCATTCGTCGCCGAATTCCTCGAGCAGCACGGCGAGGAACGCGGCAACCGGGTCCGACGGATGGATCGACGGCTGCGGAAATAAAGGCTCGAGGCGCTCGATTATCGGAGTCGAGTCCTGGATTCCATTGTCATCGGGCGTGACGACCAGCGGCACGATCGGAAGCTTCGCGTATTTCTGATATTCGGCCGTGCTGTCGGCGTTGCGGACGATCCAGCGGTGCGCGATTCCTTTGTAGCGGAAATACGAACGAACCTTCACGGAATACGGAGACAGCTCCGCGCCAAAGATACGATAGACATTCGCCATTTGAATTTCCCCAACGGTCTCGAAAAATCGCGACACGCCGAGGAAGCGTCGCATACCGGCATCTCGATTATCAACATCTCAAAATCACTACGGCTTGACCGACCAGGGCACCGGCTTCTTGTCGAAGAAGGACTCGAGTCCCGAGCGGGTTTCGTCGGTGATATGCGGCGCGGCGGTGTATTCCGTCATGCTCATGGCGATCGCTTGGCCGGAAAACTTGCACATTAGCGATTTGGTGGTAGCCTCCGCCTTTGGCGCGTTCATCGCGATGGCGTCCGCCCATGCCAGCGCGCAGTCCATCAGCTCGGTGGGCGGCACTACCCGATTGATCAGTCCCAGAGTTCTCGCCTGATCGGCGGTCATCATCTCTCCCGTGAGCAGCAGATATCTCGCGACGCGCTCGCCCACCAATCGCATCAGATGAAGGATCACCATCCCGGCCTGAATTCCATGCTTCATTTCGGTGTAGCCGATTTGTGCGTTATCGGAAGCGACGGCCAAATCGCAGGCGCTCAGGAACCCGGCGCCGTTGCCGACCGCGACTCCATTGACCGCGGCGATCGAGGGTTTGCCCAGCCGGTAGACGCGCTCGATCAACGCCTCGCCGCGGAGCGCACCGTCCCAGACCTGGCCCGACTCGTCGAGCCGCAGATGGTCGAGCATTGCGCGCAATTCGCCGAGGTCCATCCCGGCTGAAAATGCTGAACCGGCGCCCGTGAAAACCAGGGCGCGTACGCGGCGATCCTCTTCGGCGCGCGCGATCGCGGCCATCAGCGCGTCGATCATCGCGGCGCTCAGCGCATTTCGACGGTCCGGGTTATTGAGCGTGATTATTGCGGCAGGGTATCTGGCTTCGTACAGAACGATTTGATCGGCCATGTCCTTGACGGGTCTCCTTCATCAGTTCGGATCCGCGACCGAGGTGGCGGCGGCGATTTGGGCGGCGGCGCGAATCTGGCCGAAGTGAATTTTGTCGAGATCGAAATCCTCGAGCGCATTGATCATGCTGCCCAGCGCCGCTTTGCAAGTCGGCAGGTTTTTTCGCGCGCGCGTGAGCGGATTGGCGCGCGCGACGATAAAATTCTTCAGATACGGATGCATCAGGCCGCGCTTCTTGCCCGCGACTACCAGCGCCACCGCCAAGTCGTCGGCGCGTTCGACCTGGGCCGCGCGCTCTGCGCGATCTTCTATCGCGTCCTTGAGCGGCTTGGCCAGGAATGTGTCCACGCGGCTCAGCAAGGGCGCGTAAACGCCGCCGGAAAACCGCGGCTTCTTTTCGTAGAGCAGGCCGAGCGTGATGTAATGCGCGCGCTCGAACTCGAAGGCAAAGTCCTTCTCGGCGGATTTGGGCCGCTCCTCGAGACGCGCGCGATACATGCGGATGACCTCGAGCGCCTTGTCCCGCAGGTTGTGCGCCTTCTCGGTGTTGAGCGCGAGAATCTGAAAGGCGACCTCGGGATCGGGTATCACGATCGCGGGAATCATTTTGGCGCCGGACTTGAGCGCGGCGGCGCGGCGATGGTTGCCGTTGGGAGTCCAGTAGAGACCGGCGGAATGAACGGCGACGATAGGCTCGGTAAAACGGTCGAGCTTCTTCATCACTTCGATCATGCGCTTGAGATGCGCCGGCGAAAGGTCGCGCTGATACGGCGTCGCCTCGACCTTCGCCAGCGGCAGCATCGCGAACAACTGCCAGTGATCGCCGACCGGCTCTTGATATGCGGCGAGCGCCGCACCGCCGTCGGCTTCGATCGCCGCCGCCAACTCTGTGACCGCGGCCGGGGGTTTTGCGCCGCGCGGAGCAATCGCCAGTTCAGCCATACTCAAGCTTGTAGTTGACGGACGGCCCGGCGGACAAACGGAATTACTGCGCAGGTGCGGCCGCGGCGTTGACCGCGACGATATGAAAGCGAACGGTGGCCTCGTCGCCGGCCAGGATCGTGTGGAACAAAGCAGCCGGCACCTTGACGCCGAAATCCTCGTAGTCGAACTTCACTTCGCCGTCGCCCGTAAAGACGCCGCTCGCGTCGAGCTTGGCGTGGACCGACATCGTCATGGCGTGCGCCTGACCGTGAAGCGTCAGGAAGCCGCTTACGATCGCGGTGCCCTCGTTCGGGTTGGTCGTCACGACGCCGACGACGCTGCTGGTTTCGAAGCCGATGGTGGGGAATTTGTCAGCCTCGAGGGATTTTTCGGTGACGTATCGATCGCGCGCCGCGCTGTCGCTGCGATAGCTGGTCGCATCGATCAGGATCCTCGCCTTGGCGGTGCCCGCGATGTTGGCGGGATCGCCGCTGACCACGCCGTCGATTATGCGGAAAGTCCCAACCGCGCTGCCGCGGATGAAGGCGGCCGGCTCGGCGACCGATACCTCGATCGTGCTGCGGTCGACGTCGATCTTGAGTCGCATCGGGGATGCGCCGGCAGCGGCGGGCACGAAAGCGGTCAACGCGAATCCAGCCAGCGCAATCAAGGCGCGCGTGAAGGCACGGTGAAAACCAGTTGCGGATGTTTTCAAAATTGGCAGGTGCTCCATCGTCGTGCGATCAGCCAAAACGGCGGCGCGCGATTGCGACGCCGATAACAGTGTAGATGATTCCGAAGCCAAAATTGACGGCGGCCGGAAGCAGCGCGCTCGAGGCCGCGAGGTTGCGGATCATCAAATCGTTGAAGGCGCGCATCGCCCAGGTAGTCGGCAGCGCGAGCGCAAAATGCTGCATCCAGGCGGGCTCGAAATCCAGCGGCCACCAGCATCCGCCGATTGCCGCCATGGTCATGATCACGATTGCGCCGACCGGCAGAACGGCGTCGCGCGTGCGCCCGATTCCGGCGACGATCAGGCCGAAGGCCGCGCCCGCAAAGGCGATCGCCGCAGCCGGCAAAAGCAGCGCCGCCGGCGCGCGCCCGAGCGAAATTCCGAACAGCACGTAGCCGGCGGCGAACAGGACCACCATCTGGATGAAGCCGACTACGAAGCGGGCAAGCAGCTTTCCGGCAAGCGTGGTCCATAGCGGCGCCGACGCCGAGCGCAGGCGCTCGAGCGTGCCCCAGTCATGCTCGTCGATCAGCGCCAGCGACACGCCCATCAACATACCGATCAGAAGAAAAGTGACTGCGAAACCCGGCACCTGCAGATCGAACGCGTTGAAGCCCGCGAATTCGCCGACTTCCTTGCCGGTCAAATCTACCTCGGTGAGCCCGAGCGTGCCGGGAATCGCGAGGTTCGGATCGATGACAGGCATCTCGGGAACATTTACGAGCGGAATTTTCGGCGCCGGCGGCAACTCGGGCAATTTGAGATCGATCGGCGGAATCGTGAGCGCGCCCTCCAGCCTGGTCCGCGCGTCTCTCAACTCCGCGACCGGTGCGAGATTGATGCCGCCGAGATCCAGATCGGCCGGCAGCGTCGGGATCGCCGGCGGCGGCGGAATATCCGCCGCATGACTGCCGGCGAGCTGCTTCAACT
>JBOHWI010000162.1:0-6220 GCA_050736675.1 Binatus sp. (SeqCode) | reverse complement strand
GAACAGCACGGCGACCGTCGAGATGGCGGACACGCGCAGCGCCTGCCCCGGTTCAAAAAAAATGTACGCCCAGACGGGGACCGCTGCGCCCGCCAGGTATGACAAGCCGACGGCGAAGGCCGAGCGCGCGGGACGGTCGAACGATTCTTCGTTGAAGCCCAGCTCCTCGCGCATCATGACGTTGCTCCATCGCTCGGGGTCCGACGTGATGTGCGCGACGATCTGATCGAGCAGCGGTCCCGCGAATCCCTTGTTGCGATAGATGGTGCTGATCTCTTCGCGCTCGCGATCGGGCCAGCGACGGATTTCGTCGTGCTCGCGTTCGATCTCGCTTTGGTAGAATTCGATTTGCGAGCGCGCCGAGATGAACGCTGCGAGGCCCATCGCGACCGCGCCGCCGAGCATCTCGGACAGTCCCGCCATCATCGCCGCGTTGCCGGTGACGAAGGCCCCCGCGACGCCCGACGTCACCGCGAATGACGCGACCAGTCCGTCGTTCAGCCCGAGCATCACGTCGCGCACCCAGCTTCCGCCGGCGGCATGCACCTGCTCGGTGTGATGGTCGTACTCGCGGCTGAGGATTGAAAAAGCCACTATTCGGCTCCTCCCGCCAAGGGCGCCACGACACGCTCCGCTGTCGGCACGCTGCCGCGTTTGCGGCGATCGATCGACCTGCGGGCCGCTATGACTTCGGCGACTATCTTGCGTGCGGCTGCGCGGTCCGGCCGATGGCCGAGATAGGAATAGAGAAAATCGAGGCGCGCGGCACGACATAGAAATCGGCCGATGCTGCGATCGAGGTGTACCAGGTTAAGGATTCTGCGATCCCACGAGACTTTCGGCGCGCGGCGGAAATCTTCCAGATCGATAAAGTACACCTTGAAGCCGCCGGCCTTGTTGTCCTCGACCATGATGTTGGTCTCTTGCAAATCGCGCGTGTAAAGCCCTGACTCGTGAAGGCGTCGGATTTGCGCAGCCACAGCGTCCGAGATCTGTTTGCGGCGACGGATGTTGCGTCCCTTGATTTCTCCGGGTCCGAGCATGAAACGGCTCAGAGAGTCGGCGTTGATGAGCGCGCGGCTGACGAGATAGGAAGCTCGAATCGCACCCGCTCGATACAAATCCATCGCGGCCAGAGGCTCGGGATGAGCGAAACCCCGCGCCTGCAGCATCGCGGCGCCGGCGAGCGATCGTTCGGCGCGAGAACCGCGTAGCCGTGTATACAGGCCGCGGCTCCATGAAGGAACCTCGACGCGCTTGATGAATGCAGGCCCGGCGCCGGGAACGTCGATAAATCCCGCGCGCGTCCTCGCTTCAGACTTGAGCACGCGAAAATCCGGCGGCGCCATCAATTCGTCGGCGCGCTCGACTATCGCGCGCCAATTGGGCGAACGCGCATAGAGGACTACCCGGCGCATGCGCATTCAAGCCTAGCCCTTTCGCGCGCCGATGACATCGGGGGCACTTGCGCCGTTTGCGACCCAGCTATTTCTTGGGCTCCACGATTAGCGAGCCGCCGATATGCGCCGGATGCAACTGGCAGATGTACGGGAAGACGCCAGCCTTGTCGGCGACGAAGGTGATTGTCTTGGGCTCGCCGCGCGTCACCACTTCCGTGATGTTGTATGCGGGAATCGAGAAACCGTGCTGGTTCGACGCGCCCGGCACCAGGTTCTTGAGCGTGAGCTTTACCTTGTCGCCCTGCTCGACCGCGATCGCGCTGGGCAGCCAGATCTTCGCATCATCGACCTCGACCGAAACCATCGTGAAGCTCCGCGTGCCGGGTTCTTCCATCGCGGGCGCTGCGGCGGCAGAGGGAGCAGCGCCTTGCGCCATCGCGACGCGGCTCGCGCCGGGAAGCATCAACGCCGCCACAGCCGCAATCGCGGCCATCGTTTTCAACATTGCCTTGCTCATCGAAGTTTTCTCCTTGTTCGGCAGATCAATGTATCACGACAATGGCGGAACTTATCCATTGAATCGCTTCGCCAGTTTGGCCCACTCGGCGTCGTCGGTGCCCGCACGATAGGGAATGTAAAACGCCACACGGTCCAGCAACCCGTCGTACCGTTCCTTCACCTTGTCGGCGATGTCGTCGAAAGTGCCCGCGACTGTGTACACGTCGAGCATCTCGTCGGTGATCTCCTTGGCCATCGCAGCCCACTCGCCCCTGGCCGCCTTTTCGTTGAGGCGTTGCGCCGCGTCGCCCCATCCGTGCATATCGAGCACGATCTTGTAGGTCCGGGTCGAGGCGTAGAAGGAGATCTGCTGGCGGACGGCTTCGCGCGCTTTTTTTATCTCGTCCTGATTTTTGCCGACGATCACGAATGCGGTCGATTGGATTTCGAAATCCTTGCGCGAGCGGCCCGCCTTATTCAGACCCTTCTCGACATTGGGCAGCACGAACTCGCGCAGGTACTTGGGCGAGTTGAACGGATGCGCATGCAAGCCCTCGCACAATTCGCCGGCGAGCCGGATGATATGTTCGTTCACGCCCGCGATGTGAATCGGCACGTTGGGGAAGTTGTGGCGGGCCGGGGTGAAGAACGGCGTCATCAGCGAGAAGTTGTAGTACTTGCCCTGGAACGAAAGTTTGGCGCCGCCCTCCGACCAGCATTTGAAAATCGCGCGCAGCGACTGCAGGTACTCGCGCAGCCGCGGCACCGGCGCTTCCCACTTCGTGCTGTAGCGGCGCTCGATGTGCCCTTTCACCTGCGTGCCGAGGCCGAGGATGAAGCGGCCTTCGGACAGTCCCGCGAGATCCCACGCGGTCGCCGCGGTGATCATCGGGCTGCGCGGAAACGCGATCGCGACCGAGGTGCCCATCTTGACTCGCCTGGTGTGCTCCGCGATCAGCGCGGCTGGGATGAAGCCGTCGTTGCCGGCCTCGGGAATCCAGATCGCATCGAAGCCGGCGGCCTCGGCGGCGCGCGCCGCGGCTGGTACATCGCGCAAGTTGCGGGTCGAGAGACCGGTGTCGAGTTTCATTGCTTTAGCTCCCGCGTGAAAGTGTTCGATGAGAGGGCGCGATCGTAACAAAGCCCGCAGGAAACTGGAAAGCGCGCGCCCTAAGCGCGAGCATTGGTCCAGTTTGAGAAATGGTCGATTGGACGAAAAGTGGCAATGTAAACTACAGGTTGTGGTTCCGTGGCAGGTGACCTACCGAGGGTAGTTTCGTTCCGTCAAATTTCCTTCCGCCCGCCAGTCTGGGGGCGGGTTGAGCGATGTCTTTGGCCATCCTGATCATGTAGCACGTCCGGCGCGCGATCGTCAGGCTGAACAGTTCATCCCTGAACTCGGATTCGCGCCCGGCTGCGAACGAGGTCGAGAGCGCGGCGGGGGTAATCGCAAATCAACTGTTCACGCCTATTTTGAAGGGTGGCCGAACGTCGCTCCTAGGAACTCTACTACCGTGCCGAATGCTGCTTGTGCGTGCCCTGAGGTGACTTGCGTGCCGTCATAGACCGCGGTATCACGTTGCCTGAGAACAGTCTTGGCACGTCGTACGAGATCTTTGGGAACCGCCCCAGACACGGCATCGAGCCTTTGAGGCCAGCTAGGGCGACTATTTCGATCGTGGATCGGCGCGTCTTCAAGCACCTTGATCGCTCGCACAAGACCTGTGCGCGAAAGCTCGATCGATACAAAAGGCATCTCCTCAGCGAACGTCCCGGCCTGCCAAACACTGTCGGCGATGTGTCTCAATTCACCGCCAGCGGGATTGCCAAGCGATGAACTCACTATAGTCTTGAGGTTGTTTGCTTTTGCGTCTTTTCCCAAGCGTTCCGCTCTAGATTCGGCTAGGTCTCTCCAAATAGGTTTGGGAAATAGACTTTGCGCTTCTCTATAATCGGCGGCCGCCGCGCGAAGGTCATTTAGTGCTTCGTGAGCCTCAGCGCGCTTAAAGTAGATCATGCCATCTTTCGGGTGGTCGCTGACTAGGCAATCAAATTCGTGCATTCCCCTCTCGCGCGTGCTCTTGCCAGAGAGAAGTATCCTCGCTTCTTCGGCCCTCTTGAGCACAGCCGCGAACGTCGACTTGCTTGGTTGGTGCCGTTTCGATCGTTTCACATGCTTTTCCTTAGGTCCGTGAGCTCGCCGTCCGGAGCGAGGAAATAGAATTCCACCTTCTGAGACAAACCTCCGTATTTGTCCAGCCATAGACGCGGGACTTCGATCTGGTTGCCAAAGACCAGGAATGGGCGTGCGCTCTTGACCGTTTCTAGCAGCCAGACGTGGCCGGCGATCTCCATCATCTTTGCGGGAGGAAATCGAGAGCGATCTACTAGCGTCAGAAACTTGGCATCGCCGACGATTAGGCCGTCTTCGGAAACAAAGTCCCACCTCTTTGGGCAACCAACTACTTTTCGCTCGGTAAGCGCAGTTCCGAATAATTTCGACATTTGTTCACGAGCAAATGACTCGAACTCTCGGGGTGTCATTTCCTCTGGTTGTCCTCAGCGCTGCTCGGCGCGGCGGCGGATCAGGTCGAGGGCGCGGCGGGGGTAGTCGGTGATCAGCCCGTCGACGCCCATGTCGAGCAGTTCCGACATTTCGGATTCGTCGTTCACTGTCCAGACGTGGACTTCCAGTCCGAGGCGATGCGCGAACTCGACGCTTTCGGGCGTGACGAGTTGCCACGACTCGTAACTGCGCGGGATTTGGACCGCGTCGCCGGGCGGGCGATAGGTCGAGTCGCGCGTACCCATCGCTTGAACGAACAGGCCCGATTCGAGGTAGGAAAAGTTGGTCGGAATTTCCGGCGCGAGCTTGCGGACTTCGTCGAGCGGCGCCTGATGCTCGCTGGCGACGAGCACGTTTCGGCGCATCGCGGCGCGATCAATCGCTGTGAGCATCGGCGCGATGAGGCTCGGCGCGATCTGCTTGACCTCGACGATCATTCGCATTGTTGGAAACGCCGCGAGCACGTCTGTCAGGCGCGGTACCCGGATGCCCTTGTCCCGGAATGGAAACGTCGCGCCGTCGAGCGTGAACATCCGGCCGGCGTCGGCGGTCGCCAGCTCCGCGACGACATCTCGCGGATGACGCCGGCTCGCCCGCAACTGCGCTCGAGATGATCGTCGTGACGGACGACGACTTCGCCGTCGCGCGTCATGTGGATGTCGAATTCGATGTACTGAACGCCCGCATCCAAGGCGGCGGCGAATGATTCGAGGGTGTTCTCGGGATGCGTACCGGCGGCGCCGCGATGCCCAAAGACGCGCGGCACGGCCGGCGTGAAGAAATCGGTGTTGGAGTGCTGGCGCATTTTTAGATGCCACACGTCGCGATCCAAGCAGTAACCGGGAACCTGCGAACTAGCAATGATGATGAGAGAAACGGCGTGAAACGCGGGGGGTTGGATCAGAGCGCGACGTCGGCGCTGCTCGAAATTCTATGTCGCCGCAGGTGTCCGCTCGTTCCCAAGGCGTGGCCGAGCGTCACATGGTACATGTCGGCAAACTTCGAGATCGCGGGCTTGCGCGCCGCGCTCGCTACGATGTGGCTGCCGAGGTCCGGCAGTTCGGCCAGCGCGCTCTGATACTGATCCTTGATGTCGTCGAAGAGCGCCTTCATCCGCGGCGATACCTGGTGGTTCTCGCCCAGCTTCTCGGTCAGGGGATTGACCCAGGCGCCGTTTTTTTCCATCGCGAAGTGGAGATGCGGCCCGGTGGAAAGCCCGGTCGAACCGACATTACCGATATACTGCCCCATATGAACGTAGCTGCCCGGCTTCACGTCGGAACTGATCTTCGACAGATGACCGTAGATGCTGACCATCTGGTGCGGATGCTGGATGCGGATGCAATTGCCGAGCTCGCCCTGCCATCCCGCGCTGATGACCCTGCCGTCGGCGACGGCTTTGACCGGCTCGCCGTACTTGGCGACCAGATCGACGCCGACGTGCGGGCGGTACTCGTGCAGGATCGGATGATAGCGATGGAAGGTGAAGCCCGAGGAGATGTACTTGAAATTCAGCGGGAACTTCAGCGACTGCGGACCGAGTGCGTGGCCCTGTTCGTCATACAGGTGGGGGCGGCCCTGCTCGTCGGCGAACGAGATCGCCGTGAGCGTGCGGCTACCGAAGCGGATTTGCGCCGCCTGCACGTCGCCGACCAGCGTGTAGGAGCCGTCGCGGCTGACCTTTTCCTGGTAGATCAGCTTGACGGCAGAACCAGGAGCAAGTCGGTTGAGGTCGTGGCGGTCCGAGAATGCGTCC
>JBOHWI010000161.1:0-2755 GCA_050736675.1 Binatus sp. (SeqCode) | reverse complement strand
ACTCATCCCCGAAAGCCGCTTCAAGCGCCTGAGCTTCTAGCGAGGTTGGAACCAAAATGAAAGTAAAGCTTGAAGTTGTCGCTGCGGTTGCACTCGCGGTTCTGTCGATCGCCAACTCGCCGCGCGCAGGCGTAAGTCCCGGCGACACCATCACCAAGGATCAGGCCGACAAGGTCGCGGACCTCGTCAGTCCGGGAAACCTCGTGCTGGTGAAGCAGGGCATGACGATGAAGATCGTGCCGACTGATCGCCTCGAATGGCCGCCGCCGTACAAATCCGCGACCGAGAAATATTCCGCGCAGGTGCAGCTCGCGCCCGACGGCACGCTCAAGAATTACAAGGCCGGGCTCCCATTCCCGCTGGTGGATGCGAACGATCCGCAGGCTGCCCTGAAAGTGATGTGGAATTTCAGCTACCGGCCGCTCTACACCGACGACGCGGTGTCGAAGAACGTCGAGATCGCGAGCTTCAGGCCGGGCTCGTCGCCCGCCGACCCGGTCGCGCATTTCACGATCGGCAACGTCGGATTTTACAACAACACGGGCCGCACCGAGGTTCCTCCCATTCCGACCGATCCGGACGCGGCGAGGTCGGGGATTCGCTACCGCTTCGGTGCGTACCCGTTCATTGAACCATCCGAAACGCGCGGCTTCAGGTTTATCCGCTATCGCAGCCTCGACCCGAAAATCGAGGACAACTGCTGGATGATGAATCCGCGCTCGCGCCATGTGAACCGTGCTTCCGCGAGCGAGCTCTCTGACGTCATGGGGCTGTTCACACCGGGCGCAAGCGCGAGCGCGGGCGCCGCCTCCTATGCGAGCAACCTCGATCCCGATTCGTTCTTCGGCTTCGCCGCGAAAATCGAAGACTTCAACTACAAGCTCCTCGGCGAAAAGCAGATGCTCGCGGTCGTGAATGCGGAGAACTCCCCGGCCAAAGCGTGCCCCACCGACGGCGGACGCACCATCTGCCCGGAAAATTGGGAGATGCGCCGGCTCTACGTCATCGAGGCCGACGCCAGACAGACCTCGTTACTCGGCAGCGGCGTTTCGATTCCGAAACGGATTTTTTACATCGACTCCGAAGGATGGTTCATCACCGCGTCAGATCAATACGACCGGGACGGCAAGCTCTGGAAGACGATCGCGACCTTCAACGCGTACCGCGACCGCCCCGTTCCCGACGCGAAAGTCGCGATCTGGCCGTTCAAGCGGATGTTCCAAACGGCGCTGGTCGATGAAGACGTCGGGACCGGCTTCTCGACCGTCGTGCTCTCGCCCGGAGTTGAAACCGACGAGCACGAAAGCTGGTACATCAACATGGGAATCGCGACGGACAATTTCTTTAATCCAACGACGATGGCCAATGCGGCGCATTGAGCTTTGCGCGTCGTTCTGCGTGAACTATAAATGAGAAATCCCGTTCGTATGCGGAGTCGTCATCGATGTCGAATCCTCGCGAAGAAATCCAGAAACTGACCTTCACCGGCGCTGTCGATGCCGACGGGCATATCCTCGAGGACGCCGGCCTGTGGGACCGCTATATCGAAGCAAAGTACAAGGACCGCGCCGTCAGAGTCCGCAAGGACACCAAGGGGCTCGAGTACCTCGAGGTCGCGGGCAAACCGTCGAAGATTTTCAGCGGCGGGCGCCTCGCAGGACTTTCCGCAATGGGCGCAACGCGCGACGACAAGTTCGACGGCCAGCCCACTTACGGCGGCATGGCGCCGTTCGGCGCGATGGACGCGAAGGAACGGCTCACGCGCATCGAAGCCGAAGGTCTCGCCGCCGCATTCCTCTATCCCACCATGAGCCTGCTGTGGGAGACCGAGACCGAAGACCCCGAACTCGCGCAGGCCTGCACGCGCGCCTACAACCGCTACATCGTGGACTTCTGCTCTGAGAGCGGCGGCAAGCTGATTCCGATCGCGCATCTGTCGCTTGGCGATCCGGCCGCCGCCGCGGTCGAACTCGAACGCGCGGTCAAAGCGGGATGCAAAGGCGGATGGGTCGCGCAGTTCGTCATGACGCGCAAGCCGCACGCACATCCCGACCACGACGTGCTCTTCGCCAAGGCGCAGGAACTCGACGTGCCGCTCGGGATTCATCCGTCGCTCGAACCCATCTGGGCCTCGACCGGGCGCTACGATCGCAAATTCATGCGCGGGAATTACTACTTCCTGAACATCGTAGCCGCCGACGCCATTCGTCACGCGTTCACCAGCTTCTTCCAGTACGGCACCTTCGACAAGTTCCCGAAGATGCGTTTGGTGCTGCTCGAAGCGGGTGCGGGATGGATCGACTACTGGCTCGGCCGCCTCGACGCCGTTTACGCCAGCGCGATGGGCCGCACGGTGCCGCTCAAGGAAAAGCCGAGCTTCTACTTCAACCGCAACTGCTGGATCTCGGCCGACCCCGACGAGCGCTCGCTGCCCGCGATGGTTGAGCTGTGCGGCGCCGACAAATTTTTCTGGGCGTCGGACTTCCCGCATCCCGATCACGTCGGCAACTATATCGAAGAGGTCGAGGAGCTCGCTCACAAGCTTCCGCCAGCCGCGTGCGCCAAAGTGATGGGCGAGAATGTGATGAAGATCTATAACTGCGCAATGCCGAGGTGACAGAGGCAGTGTCTGATCTCAAGTTTCTAAAGGAGTACTCGGGCCAGACTGTCGATCAATTGTTGGCTCTCCAAGGAGAGTACCGGATTGATTCGCTGGTCGAGGTGTTCGAGCAAGGCTTGTACAAAAGGATAGCAC
>JBOHWI010000160.1:0-2702 GCA_050736675.1 Binatus sp. (SeqCode) | reverse complement strand
GATGCGGTCTTTGCTGAGCCTGAGCGCGGCAATCATGCGCCGGCTGAAATGCAGCGCGAAGAGAAACATCACGGGTAGGAAGCACAGCACGATCAACGTAAGCGTCCGGTCGAGGTAAGCAAGGATGACAAGCACCCCGATTAGCTCCAGGGCGGCGATTGCGAGATCTTCCGGTCCGTGATGATAGAGCTCCGCGAGCGAGAAGAGGTCGCTCGTGATCCGCGTCATGAGCTGGCCCGTTCGCTGCCGGTCGTAAAAGCTGAACGAGAGTTTCTGATAATGCTCGAACAGCTCGCGGCGCATGTCGCGTTCCATCTTGGCGCCCATCACGTGTCCCTGATAATCGACGAACAGGGTGCATACAGTCTGAAGGGCGACCAGCGCGAGCATGCCAACGCCCAACGTATAGATCTTACCGAGCGCGCCAGGCGCACCAGCGGTTGCCGGCAGATTCTTGGTGATGACGTTGGCGCAGACTGGCAGCAGCAATGCCGCAGCCGATATGATGACCGCGCCGAGAAGGTCCGCTAAAAGCAGGCCTCGATAGGGCTCGTAATAGGAGAGGAACTTTCTGCTTCGCGAACTCGCGAACCAAATCGCGGCTCGCTCGGTCAGCCTTGTTTTATCGGGGGCTGCGCGCGATGGACCCCCGGAATGTAGCGTTCGCATGAAACACCATGTCCTTCTGATGGGTTAAAACCGCTATCTGAATGGACATGGAGGTTGTCATTTCGCGCTCTCCCCGGAAGTGTGGTTGATAACTCGAAGCAAAGATATGCACTACCTGCCGCTCAATTCAATAGCTGGCGATTCGGACGTTCGCAGCAGTTGCAAACCGAACGATCGCGTGACGATGTTGCTCGCGGCGTAAATATGTCCGCAGGCTCGCCACCGCGTTCTGGGATCGATGGCGCCTCGCGGCGCTCGGCACGGCGATCCGCCGCCGTTCGAGCCGTCGCGGGAGCGACCTGATTAGCCTGCTCGGCGACGAACTCGCGCCGAACCCACGCCGCGTTCGCATCGCTGTCAGAATCGGGCTCGAATGCGCCGTCGGAATGGGCCTCATGGCCGCGATGCAGATCGACGGCATCCTGGGCGCATACGTTCTCTACAATCTCGCGGCGGCCAGTCCGCCCATGCTCGGGCCGAGATGTGCGCGCTTTTGATACTTGTCGAAGGCGCTGCCCTGACGCTGTCGCATCCGCTGGCCGGAATCCTGGTCGAAGCGCTGTGGTTGATGCTCTCGTTCTTCGCGCTCGAGACCTCGGCGTACGCGTACTTGGTTCGCCGCCTCGAACTCGGCGCGGTATGGCTGATGGTGCAGATCACCTTCCTTGGCACCTTTTACGTCGTGGTGTTCGCGCCCTCGGACTTCGGATGGGGGCTTGCCTACACGTTCGGCGGCGTCACGGTAGCGTTCCTGGTGATGACGCTGTTCGACACCGTGCTCTGGCCCGAGCCTGCCCAAGCCGCCTTGCTGGAATCGTTGCGCGCTTGTCTCGAACGCACACGCACGCGATTGCGAAGCGTGGTCCGCGGCTTCCTTGAGCCCGACGGTGCGTACGCAGTTTCACCCGCGCCTCTGATTTCGCATCTGCCCGCTCATCTGAATCTGCTCGGACCGCGCCGCGTCAGAACGTTCCGACGCGCATCGCGACGCCGTCCTGCTGGCCTTCGTCACGACCATCGAGCGCATCTATGCCGAGATGGCGCGGCTGACGTTCGTCGCCGGTGAAAATGCGCCGCGAGTCTTCCGTGCGATGTTCCAGCCGCAGCTCGAAGCCGTGGCTGACGCGCTCGATAGTTCGCTCGCGCGTCTGGACGATTACATCGCAAGCGGCATCGTCCTCGGCTCCGAGTC
This sequence comes from Binatus sp. (SeqCode), assembly GCA_050736675.1. GTDB lineage: Bacteria > Desulfobacterota > Binatia > Binatales > Binataceae > Binatus. The sequence goes on along the minus strand of JBOHWI010000160.1, from coordinate 841 downwards.
GCCGATGGCGGCGTCTGCGGCTGAGGTCGCGGCGTCATTCAAAGCGCTAGACGCACGGCGCGACGAGCTCGCAATTCTCTCCCGCCCCGACGCCTCGCCCACTCCAGTCCGCAAGCCGCCGGCGCAAACGATCGCATCGAAGCTGTTCCCGCTCGATCCCGACGCCCTGAAGTATGCGACCAGGCTCGGCGTCGCGATTGCTCTGGCTACGTGGTCGGACTGACGACTCAGCGCGGCGATCTCACCGTCATCCTGTGGACCGTCGTCATCGCGGGTCTGCCTACTTACGGCGCGACCTATCGCAAGATGTGGCTGCGGCGCTGATCGGCGGCGTCATCGGCGGCGCGATCGGGCTGGGAATGATCATTTTCGTCACGCCCAACTTCGAAACGGTTCTGACATACATGATCGCGTGCTTCCTCGCGCTCACTGTGGCGGGATACGCCGCGCAGAGCAGCGAGCGCATCAACTACGCGGCGCGCCAGGCCGGCACCTCGTTCGTGCTGGTGTTCGCGGGCCTGAGCCCGAGCGAAGACGTTTATGCTCCGCCGTGGCGCGTCTGGGGGATGCTGCTCGGAATAGCAATCGTCGCGCTCGTCTTCCTGATTTTGTGGCCCGACTACGCGACCGACTCGCTGGTGCCGAGAATCAAGAAATTGCTGCGCACGAGCCTCGACCTGATGCCCGGCGGCGCCGCGTCGTTATCGGACGAACGGATCCAGTCGGCGGAGCGCGAGATCATGAAAACGGCAAACGAAGTCTTGACGGTCGCCGACGACGCGCGCCTGGAGGGCCGCGCCTCCGCGATCGATCCGGAGCGCGTCGTCGATGCGGCCGGGAC
>JBOHWI010000159.1:0-6656 GCA_050736675.1 Binatus sp. (SeqCode) | reverse complement strand
AGTTTACAGATGCCGGGAGCTTTGACAAACTGCGGCAGGCCGACAGGAAAATCCGCGCGAGCTCCGCGAATCGTTTCCAATTATGTCCGACGACCAACATCGACGCCGCGCCGCTCTGACCCGATCTCATCCGCGCCGCAAAGACGCGCCCGCGCACGCCCGCTACAAAGTTGCGCGCACCGATTCGCTCACGCCGGGCGAGTCGCTTAAGTTCATGCTGCCAATTCGCGGCGCCGACGAGGAATGCTTTCTGATCAACTTCGGCGGCGAGTTCCACGCCTATGTCAATCGATGCCGCCATGTGCCGATGGCGATGGACTGGGTCGACAATCAATTTTTCGCCGAAGACGGCCGCTACCTGATGTGCCAGACGCACAACGCGTACTACGAGCCGGGCAGCGGCGAATGTATCGCCGGACCGCCGACCGCATGCGGAAAATATCTTTATCGGGTGCTGACCGAGATCGAGGACGGAGTTATCTACGCGCGTCCGCCGCAAGAAGAATTCGAAGACTAGATCTATTCGTATTCGTCGCCGAAGTGGGCGCGCACGATTCGCGCCTTGAGGTACTCCAGCGTGCCGAGATCCTCGACGATGTCGCCGCCGGTGTCGTAGAAGAACAGCTCGCCGTTCTTCGTGCGCCCGACCGCGATGATCCATTCGAGGTCGTCCCGGTCCTCAAGCAAATAGTTGATTGTCTGCGCCACCCCGCGGCCCGGGATAATCGTAATCTTCGGCCTCGGGAGCTTTTCCTTTTCCTGCTTGGGCATCTCTTTGATCAACCCTCTGGCGGGAGGATGCGGGAATCGACCACTCAATTACTCTAAGAATGCCCCGCGATCTAAGTCAATAGCGCGTGTACCGCGATCTCAACATGATGTGTGTTGGGAAAAAAATCGAACCCGCGCACACGATTGATTTTGTATCCCGCCCCTGTTAACGCGCGCAGATCGCGCCCCAGCGTGGTCGCGTCGCACGATACGTAAATGACGCCTGGTGCGCGGAGCTTGATGATCGGTTCCATCAGATCGGGCGCGCCGGTGCGCGGCGGATCGAGAATGACGATCTCGGGACGATAGCGGGCGCGGTGCAGAAAATCTGCGGTCGCCGACGCCTTCATCTTAACGAACCGCGCGTCGCGAAATTTCAGCCGCTCGGCATTGCGCGCCGCCGCCGCGACCGCGCCCGCATCCGCATCGACGCCCGTCACTCGCGCCCCGCGGCGCGACGCGGGGATGCTGAAGTTTCCCGCGCCGCAAAACAAATCGAGCACCGGCGACGATTCGTGAATCGCTTTCGTTGCCATCTCCATCACGCTCGCGACCAGCTTGCGGTTCTGCGCGCGATTCACCTGGCTGAAGAGATCGGCGTCCACTTCGATTGACAGCCCGTCCTCGAGTTCGATCGCGATTTCAGTATCGCCAACCGTTGCGCGATGCGCGCCGGCCCGCAGCACGATTCCTGCAAGCTCGTTGTCGGATTCCAGCACGTTGCGCGCGCGCCTGAGGTCCTCTTCATCCGCCGGCTTCTTGAGATGTGCGACCTGGACTTCGCGCGCGCCGTCGCGCACTACCTCGATCTCTTCGACCCGCTTGCCGAGGGAGCGCGCCAGGTGGATCGGCATCCTGATGCCCGCCTCGGCAACCAGGCATGAATCGATCTCGACGATCGTATTGCTGCCGGCCTCGTAAAATCCGAGCAGGCCCTTGGGCCCGACCCTGAGCCGAATCCTCGAACGATAACCGAACTCCGCCGGCGCCGGCTCGACCAGTCCCGCCGGATCGATCTCGACTCCCAGCGCATGCCCCAGCTCGCGCGCGACGACTTCGCCCTTGAAGCGCACCTGCGCGTCGTAGTCGATATGCTGCCAGTCGCATCCGCCGCATCGCGGCAGATACGGACACGGCGCCGTCCGACGGTCAGCGCTCGCGCGTATGACTTCCCGAATCTTCGCGACAGCGTAGTCGCGCCGCTCCGAAACCATCTCGACGTCCAGCCTGTCCCCCGCCACCGAGCCGGGAACCATCACAGCCTTGCCGTCCTGGCGGCCGACGCCGAACGGCCCAAACGTCATCGCGCTGATCTCTATCTCGGGCATCGCACCCAAGTTTATCCCCACTACGCAATTTACGCGACGCGACTTATAATGATGCGCGCGCGAGCGGTCGCGCCATTCTATCTTCGCTCTCACCGGTGACACCTTGGCGATCGAGACCGAACTCCGCGAACTAATCGACAGGAACCTTCCCGCGGAATCCGCCCCGCTGGTATCCGCCTTCGCCGCGCGGCTCTTCGCGCGCGAGTACACCGATAATCGCGAGCGCGTCCCGGCCAAGCGGCGCCTGGCGTTGGTGCAGTCGGCGTTCGAGTTCTTTTCCGTCCGCACCGAGCCCGTGATCGCGCGAGTCGAATCGGTCCCGGGCAACGAAAACGACAATGACACCCTCATCGTGGTCGAGACAGCGACGACCGACTGCCCGTTCATCGTGGACAGCCTTCTCGAATATTTCCATTACCTCGGCGCGACCGTTCGCACGATGCTTCACCCGGTCTGCAAAGTCACTCGCGACCGGCAGGGGCGGATCGAATCGTTCGAGCGATCGCTCTCTACCGAGCGCGGCGAGTCGTTCGTTCACGCGGAACTCGAGTTCACACCCACGCCCGGGCAGGCGCGTGAAATTGAGCGTGACGTCATTTCGATTCTCGGGGAAGTCCACGCGGCCACCGGCGACTTCGAGCCGATGACTCGCCGCGCACTGCAGATCTGCGAGGAAACTGCGGCGAACCGCGAACTAATCGAGGTTCGCGACCTCCTGCGATGGCTCGTCCACGACGGCTTCGTGTTTCTCGGCTATCGCCGCTATCTGGTGAGCGGCGAAGACGGTACTGCGAAATTCGTGCTCGATCCCGGTACCGAACTGGGCATCATGCGCGAGCACGACGAAGCGCGATTTCGCAGTTCGGTCCCGCTTGAGGAACTATCGCCCGCGCGCCGCAAGCTCTTCTTCGAAGGGCCGCCGCTGGTAATCGGCAAGACGCGCGCCGAGGCGCACGTACATCGCCGCCGCCCGATGGACAGCGTCTCGATTCGCCGCACGAACGCCGCCCGCCGCGTCATCGCCTTCGACAATTTCGTCGGGCTGTTCACGTCCAAGGCCTACGCCGAGGAAGCACAGCACATTCCCGTTCTGCGCGCGAAACTGGGCGAAGTGCTGGCGCATGAAGGCGCCCCGCCGGGTTCGCATGACTACAAGGCAATTGTTGCGACCTTCAACAGCTTTCCCAAGGACGAACTCTTTCGCGCGCCCGTAGCGGAACTGCGCGCGCAGTTGCACCTCATTCTCGACGTCAAGAGCGAAGCCTCCGTGCGCCTCTTCGTTGCGCCAGATCTGCGTCACGGCAACGTAATCGCGCTGGTCGTGATGCCGCGCGAGGGCGGTTCCGCCGAGCTCAGCCGGCGTATCCAGGACACTCTCGCAGCCGCGTTTCACGGCACTCTGGTCTACTTTTACCTCGCGCTCGGCGAGGGCTACACGGCGCGCCTTCATTTCTGTTTCGTTGCGGCTCCCCCGAAGACTTCAGTCATCCGCCAGCTCGAGACCGCCATCGCCGAGCTTGCCCGACGATGGGACGATCGCTTGCAGGAGCGGTTGATCGATAAGTTCGGACCAAAGCGGGGACGCGCGCTGGCCGAGCGATGGGCCGGCGCGTTCAGCGCAGATTATCAGGCCGCGATCGAGATCGCGCGCGCGGTCGACGACGTCGAAGACGTCGAAAAACTAATTGCAGGCCGGCGTGACTTGGTCGTCGAAGCGGGACCTCACGGGGCCGACGGGCATGGCGACGACGGCCACAGCGACATACGGATTATCGGGCTCGGCGACGCGCCGATGCTCTCTGACCTCATGCCCACGTTGCAGAACTTCGGTATCGCAGTGCTGTCCGAGGACGCCCACGAGCTTCGCCCACGCACCGGCGGCAAACTGGCGCGCGCGTACCTGCAGATTTTTTCCGTGCAGGGACCCAACTCGCAGCCGTTCGCAAAATTCCCCGGTACTGCGCTGCTTGCCGGCGCGATCGTCGCCATCCGCAATGGCCTTGCCGCGGACGACTCCCTCAATGCGCTCACTCTTACGGCGGGTCTCGCGTGGCGTGAGGTCGCTCTGCTGCGCGCATATCTCGTCGCGGCGTTCCAAATGCGCCTGGCGCCGGCCAGGGTCGGCTTGCAGCGGGTTCTGCTGCTCTATCCCGATCTCACCAAGACGCTGTTCGAACTGTTCCGCGCGCGGCTCTCATTCGACAGTCCGCCGGCGCCCGAAAAAATCGCGGAGCTGCGCGAGGCGTATCTCACTCATCTCGCCTCGATCGAAAACATTGTTGACGATCGCAATGCCCGCGCATTGCTCTCGTTGGTCGAGGCGACCGTCCGCACCAATTTTTTCTGCGCGGTGCCCGCGCCGGACCCGTACATCGCGCTGAAGTTCGAAAGCGCTCACATCGCCGGGCTGCGCGACACCGCGCCGCTCTACGAAATTCATGTCAACAGTCCGCGCATGGAAGGATGCCATCTGCGCCACGGGCGCCTCGCGCGTGGCGGAGTCCGCTTCAGTGACCGGCACGACGACTATCGCACCGAGATCCTCGATCTGATGAAGACTCAGACCGTCAAGAACGCGATCATCGTCCCGCGCGGCGCCAAGGGCGGCTTCATCGTCAAGCCGCGCCCACGACATCCGCCCGATCCGCGCGACGGCGTCGAGGCGTATCAGACGTTGATCAACGCGATGCTCGATCTGACCGACAACCGCACCGACGACGGCCCGGTGCATCCGCCGCGCGTCAGAGTGCTCGACAACGACGGTCCTTATCTCGTCGTAGCCGCCGACAAAGGCACGGCGAGTTTCTCCGACGTCGCCAATCGAATCGCGCTCGAGCAGGGCTTCTGGCTCGGCGACGCCTTCGCCTCCGGCGGCGAGCACGGCTACGACCACAAGAAGATGGCGATCACGGCGCGCGGCGCGTGGGAATCCGCACGGCGGCACCTGCGCGAGATGGGCCGCGACCCCGACCGCGGCGCGCCGCTCACGATTATCGGCATCGGCGACATGTCGGGCGACGTGTTCGGCAACGGCCTGCTGCGCTCGCGCAATCTGAAGCTCGTCGCCGCGTTCGACCATCGCAACATCTTTGTCGATCCCGACCCCGATCCCGCCGCGAGCTTCGACGAGCGCAAGCGGCTCTTCGATCTGCCGCGCTCGAGTTGGGCGGACTACAGTCCCGCGCATATCAGTCCCGGCGGCGGCGTCTTCCGCCGCGGACAGAAGCGAATCGAGCTGAGTGCGCAAGCGCGCGCCGCGCTCGGCTGCGACTCCGACGCGCTCGACGGCGAATCGCTGATTCAATGCATTCTGCGCGCGCCGGTCGATCTGTTTTACAACGGCGGCATTGGCACTTACGTTCGCGCGACCACTGAGACCGACGCCGAAGTCGCCGACCACGCCAACGACGCATGCCGGATCGCCGCGCCGGAACTCCGTGCGAAGATCGTCATCGAAGGAGGCAACCTCGGTTTCACGCAGAAGGCGCGCATCGAGTACGCGCTCGCCGGCGGGCGCATCAACACCGACGCCATCGACAACTCGGCCGGCGTCGACATGTCCGATCACGAGGTCAATCTCAAGATTCTGCTCGAGCCGGCCGTGGTTCGCGGCGAGCTTACGTTCGACGCGCGCAATCGGGCGCTCGCCGCATGCGCCGACGAAGTCGCCGACCGTGTCATCGCCGACAATCGCGATCAGGTGCTGTCGCTAAGCCTCGAACAGATTCGCAGCCGCACTCACCTGACCGAGTTCCACGACCATCTCCAGGCTATCGAGGATCGCGGCATCCTGACCGGGATGGAGCCCGCGATACCCCCGCGCGGGGCGCTGCACGATCGCCATGCGCGCTACCCAGGCCTCACTCGTCCCGAGCTTGCGCTGGCCGCCGCTTACACCAAGATCGATCTCATCCAGCGCCTTGAAGCTACGGTGCTGGTCGACGATTCGTATCTGGTCGGACGTTTCCTGCGGCCGTACTTTCCGCCCTCCCTCACCGAGCACGCCGACGTCGGCGCTCATCGCCTGCGCCACGAGTTGATTGCGACTCAGGCCGTCAACGAACTGGTCGATCTGGTTGGCTCGACTTTTGTCTTCGGCCACGTGCGCGATCGCGGCGTCGCGGCTGATGACGTCGTCCGCGCATGGGTAATCGCGACCGATGTGCTCTCGATTCACGAACGCGAAACCGAGCTCAAGCACAACGCCACAAGCACCACCGCCGAATCCGAGCTGAGCGCACTTCTGGCCCTCGAACGCGCGGCCCGCAGCGCTACCGGATGGGCACTTGGCGAACTCGAGCCGGCAACTTCGATCGGCTCGGCGGTGACCCGCTTCAAGCCCGCATTCGAAAATCTGTGCGCAAAGTTCGAGACGATGCTGGCGGGCGGCGAGCGCGACCGCTTCGAGCGCCTCTATCGCGAGCTGCGCAGCGACGTCCTCGACGGGGAACTAGCGCACGGACTCGTGCGCCTGGCCTTCGCCGATCACATTCTGAGCGTGCTGAGTTTGAGTTTCGCGCGCGAAATCGAACCGGTCGAAACGGCCCGGGCCTATTT
>JBOHWI010000158.1:0-11222 GCA_050736675.1 Binatus sp. (SeqCode) | reverse complement strand
TCCGCTCAACCTCCATCACAATTGCCGGTTGCGCAAAGCTCTCCTAACGGGGAGAGGGGAAGAAGCGCGCGCAAGTTGCGCAAAGGTATCCCAAGGCTATTTCGCGGACTCAGATCTTCTGATTGGTTTTGCGCCAGTCGGCCAGGAAACGCTCCAAGCCCAGGTCTGTCAGCGGGTGATGGAGGGTTTGCTTCAGCACTGCGAACGGGACTGTTGCGATGTCGGCGCCGACGGCGGCGGCGCGCAGCAGGTGCGTGGTGCTGCGGACCGAGGCGACAAGTATCTCCGCGGGGTAGTCGTAGTTCGAGAGGATTTGCACCATATCCTCGACGATGGCGAAGCCGTCCTGGCCGATGTCGTCGAGGCGGCCGATGAACGGCGACAGGAATGACGCGCCCACTTTCGCAGCGGCGAGCGCCTGCAGGGGGTTGAAGATCAAAGTTACGTTGACGCGGATGCCGCGTTTGGCGAGCGCGTGGGTCGCCTTGAGGCCCTCGACGATCATCGGGCACTTCACGACGATGTTCTTGTGGAGCTTGGCGAGTTTCTCACCCTCTTCGATCATCGCGGACGCTTCGGTGGCGACGACTTCGGCGCTGATCGGGCCGTCGACGATTTCGCAAATTTCTTTGAGCACGTCGTGATACGGGCGCCCGGTCTTCGCCATCAGGGACGGATTGGTGGTGACGCCGTCGATAAGCCCCCAACTGGCGGCCTCGCGAATCTCGGCGACGTCGGCGGTATCGATAAAATATTTCATCGTGATGCCTCTTTTTTTGTTTTGCTTGGTTGCGGCCGCAGCAGGTCCGCTCTTGCAAGCGTAACACGAAACGGCGACTTGAGTCCCGCCAACATTTCGGAAATCGACGCGTTGAGTTTCGGATGGATCAGCGCGGGCGCCAGCTCGCTCATTGGGGCGAGGACGAAGCGGCGCTCGTGCAGGCGCGGATGCGGCACCTTGAGCACGCGAGTGTCGATCGTTTCTTTGTTGAAGAAGAGCAGATCGAGGTCGATGATTCGCGGCCGGTACTTGCCGCGCGTCTGCTTGCGGCCCTTGACCCGCTTGCGGCCCATGATGCGCTCGATGGTGAGCAGACGGCGCATCAGGACTTCGGCGGGCGACTCGGTTTCGACCTCGATGACGCCGTTGAGGAACGCGCCCTTGAGATCGCCCATCGGCTCGGTCTCGTAGATCGAGGATTGGCGCACGACCCTGGTGTCCGGGATCGCCGCGATCCGTTGAATCGCCTCGCGATAATTGGCGGCTCGATCGCCTAGATTACTGCCTATCCCGATGAAAGCCCTATTGGGCATCCCCGCCGTTACAACCGTAGCGCCTTTAGTCGGTCCACCGCCTCGACCAACCGTTCGCTCGTGAGTGAAAAGCGAACGTATCCCTCACCACCCTTGCCGAATCCGGAGCCGGGCGTAATTGCGACGCCGGCCTCCTTCAATACGCGCTCCGTAAATGAAACCGAGGTGTAACCACGCGGAACTTTGGTCCAGATGTAAAACGTCGCGCGCGGATTATCGCATTCGAGACCGAGCGCACGCAGCGCCCTAACCAGCACGTCGCGGCGTTCCTTGTAGATTGCGCAATACTCGGCGAGCTTGTCGCCATCGCCGCCTTCGAGCCCGGTGATCGCCGCTTCCTGCACGGCCTGGAAGACGCCGGAGTCCATGTTGGTCTTGACCTTGCCGAGTGCGCCGATCAACTGGGCGTTGCCGATGGCGAAGCCGACGCGCCATCCGGTCATCGAGAAGGTCTTCGACAACGAGTGGAATTCGATCGCGCAATCGCGCGAGCCTTCGGCCTGGAAGACACTGGGAGATCGGTAGCCATCGTACGCAATTTCTGAATAGGCGCTGTCGTGGGCGAGGATGACGCCGTGCTTGAGGCAAAATTTGACCGCGTCCTGGAAGAAGGAGAGCTCGACGGTCGCGCCGGTCGGATTGTTGGGATAGTTCAGCCACAGCACTTTGGCGCGGCGCGCGACTTCGGCCGGAATCGAAGCGAGGTCGGGAACGAAGCCGTTTTCCTTTTTCAGCGGCAGGAAGTACGGCTCGCCGCCATTGAAGACGCATCCGGAGTAATACACGGGGTAGCCGGGGTCGGGAATCAGCACGATGTCGCTGGGATCGACGACGGCGGTCGAGAAGTTTGCGATGCCTTCCTTCGAGCCGATGAGCGCGCAGACTTCGCGCTGAGGGTCGAAAGCGGCGCCGAAGCGACGACGATACCAATTCGCGGAGGCCTCGCGGAATTGCGGCAAGCCTTCGTAGTCGGGATAGCGGTGATTTTTGCGATCATCGGCGGCGCGCTTGAGGGACTCCACGATATGCCGCGGCGTGGGCAAGTCCGGGTCGCCGATCGAGAGACTGATGACGTCAATGCCCCTGGCAGCGACCTCCTTCTTCAGGCGGTCGAGTTCGGCAAAAAGGTAGGGCGGTAAAAGACCCAGTCGAGAAGCTGTCTTGATTTGCACCAGTTTGAAAAAGCCTTCGAGCCCAATAGTCCAGTCATGAGTAACATACTTTCCGTGGCGTCGAAACTACCTGCCCCGATAAACCGTTGTTCTCGCACAACGGAAATCCACAGGCGCGCGCTTTGTCTGGAGAATCGAGCGGCGCAGGCAGCATTACTCTTACTTGATTAACGAAGGTCGGATTGTTAGAAATTTCAACGACCGGGCGATAGGGCACGCCCGCGCTTTGGGATTATTCATAAGCCTGATCGTGAGCATGAACCGGATAGTACTGCTGCTTGCAATCACGATGCTCATTCTGGGCGGTGCTGTGATTGCGTTATCGCAGCGGCCGTGGGCCCCGCGGGCAGACCTAGTTCAGCCGATACCATTCAGTCATCGAATACACGCCGGGGTGAACAAGATCCCCTGCCAGTATTGCCATGCGTACGCGAGCCGATCGTCCGAGCCGGGAATTCCGGCGGTCGCGAGGTGCGTGGGCTGCCACGGCGACAGAATCGCCGGCGGCGGAATCGCGCCGGTGACGCGGCCGTGGACGGACGACACGCCGGCGCCGTTCGAGATCCAGTGGAATCGCGTTTACACGCTGCCCGACTTCGTGCGCTTTACGCATCGGCCGCACATACATGCTCGTATCGAATGCCAGACCTGTCACGGCCCGGTGCAGACGATGGATCGCGTGGTGCCGGTACATGAAATCGACATGGGCTTTTGCGTGAACTGTCACACGGAGAGAAAAGCGACGCTCGATTGCGTGGGCTGTCATCACTAGATGAAGATCGAGAAAAATCCGATGCGCGACGGATCGCCGACCTCGATATCGCGGCGAGCGTTCATCAAGCTGGCTGCGACTGCGGGCGCGGCGGCGGCGCTCCCCGGCTGCGAGCCGGCGGCGCGGAAGCTGATCCCGTACGTGGTGCCGGATGAGAACGTCGTCCCCGGCGTGCCGAGTTTTTTTGCGACGACGTGCTCGGAGTGCCCGGCCGGATGCGGCGTTGTCGCACGAATTCGCGAAGGGCGCGTGATCAAGCTCGAGGGCAATCCCGCGGACCCGATTGGGCAGGGCTCCTTGTGCGCGCGGGGACAGGCTGCGCTGCAAGGCCTGTACAATCCAGACAGACTGGCGCATCCGCAGTTTCGCGGAAGCGACGGCACGGTGCGAACTGTGTCGTGGAACGAGGCCGAGAAAATGCTCGGCGACCGGCTGGCGGCGGCGTCGAAGACGGGCAAGGATCGCGTCGCGTTTTTCGGCTCGCCGCAGGGGCCGACCTTCAGGAAAATCGCGCTGGCGTTTGTCGGCGCACACAATTCGTCGCGCGCGATATTTTACGAAGCCGTCAACAATGAACCGGCGCGGGTTGCGGCGAAGACGCTGTTCGGCCGGCGCGATCTGGCGGCCTGTCGAATCGATCAGGCTGAAGTTCTGATTTCCTTTGGTGCGGACTTTCTGGAGACATGGCAATCGCCGGTGGAACTGGCTCGCCAATATTCGCTGTTCCGCACGCCGCATAAACGGCGCGGCGCGCTGACCATAGGCCGCGCGACGTACGTCGGGCCGCGGCTCAGCATGACGGCCTCGAAGTGCGACGAGTGGATCGCGACCGCTCCGGGAGCGCAAGCCGACGTTGCGTGGAGCGTGCTCAACGTTCTGGTCAAGCAGGGCAAGGTTTCATCCAACTCGGGCTTCGACCTCGCGGCCCTCGCCAAGGCGGTCGCGAATTTCGATCCGGCGGCGACGAGCGCGCGCACCGGAGTGCCGGTCGAGGCTATTACGCGTCTCGGCGAGACGTTCGGCGGGGCGGACGGCGCACTGGCAATCGCGGGCACCGACGACTCGTCGGCGCATCTGGCGGCGATGATTCTCAACGCGGTCACCGGGAATTTCGGCAAGACGATAATGTTCTTCGAAGGCTCGCCGGCGGAGGAGACGAGCACGCCGGATCAAGTCGACGCGGTGGTTGACGCGATGAGTGCCGGTGAGATCGATGCGGTGTTTATCGCGGGTGCGAATCCGCTATTCACGATGGCGTCGGCACGAATGGCAGAGGCATTGCAAAAAGTCCCGTTCGTCGTATGGGCGGGCGGCGTGCCGGACGAGACCGCCGCGATGGCGAGTCTTCTCATCCCGGCGCATCATCCGCTCGAATCATGGCGCGACACGGCGCCGCGCGCGGGAATCCGCGGCCTGGGACAGCCGGTGATGCAGCCGGTGTTCGACAGCAAACCGGTCGGCGATATTCTGCTGGCGGCCGCCGCGAAGTCATCGAGCGCGAAAGTTCCGTGGGCAACGAACGCCGAGGCGGTCAAGGCTGAATGGTTGGCGCTGGCTCCTACAACGGACAGCGCGGACCCTGAAGATTTCTGGGTAAAGGTTCGTCGCGAAGGCGGATTGTTCGAGGAACAGCATCTCGCCGCGCTCACGCTCGACACTTCGCCGTTCAAGGCGGCCGTCCCGACGGCGGCGCAGATGGAACTGTCCGTTTATGCTTATCCGCACATTTTTCTCTACGACGGGCGCGGCGCGGACAAGCCGTGGCTGCAGGAATTACCCGAGCCGGTCACGCAGATCGTGTGGGACAGTTGGGCCGAGATACATCCTGAGACCGCGCGCAAGCTGGGCGTCGCCAAGGACGACATCATCGAGATCAAGACGGAACATGGCGCGATCGAGGCGCCGGTCCTGGTCGAGAGCACTGTGCGCCCCGGCGTGATCGCGGTGCCGCTTGGGCAGGGGCATCGCGCGTATGGCCGTTACGCGAAAGACGTCGGGGCAAATGCGTGGGCAATTATGGCGGCGGGCGCAACCTACGCCGCCGCGACCGCGCGCGCGACCGGCAAGACTCGCACGCTCGTTTCGCCGCTGGGCAAGGGCGACATGATGGGCCGATCGATCGTCGAGGCGATGAGTATCGAGCAGCTTGCCAACGGCCTGGAGCCAAAGACCGAGGCGGAAGAAGTCACCGGGCCGTACGAAATATACCCGGCCTGGAAATATCCGGGGCATAAATGGGGGATGACGATCGACGTCAACGCGTGCACCGGATGCAGCGCATGCGTGACGGCGTGCTACGCGGAAAACAATGTGCCGACGGTCGGCAAGGACGGCGTCGATCGCGGGCGAATCATGTCGTGGATTCGCATCGAGCGTTACTTTCCGAGCGAGAAGGAAATCGTGCAAGCGCCGCAACTCTACCTTGCGCCGATGCTCTGTCAGCAATGCGATCACGCGCCGTGCGAGCCGGTGTGTCCGGTGTTCGCGTCGTATCACACCGAAGAAGGGCTGAACGGGCAGGTCTACAATCGATGTGTCGGCACGCGCTATTGCGAAAACAATTGTCCGTACAAGGTGCGGCGGTTCAACTGGTTCGTGCCGGAGTGGCCCGCGCCGCTGAATCTGCAGCTCAATCCCGACGTAACGGTGCGCGGCGCCGGCGTGATGGAGAAATGCACGTTCTGCGTCCAGCGAATCCAGTTCGGCGAGCTCAACGCAAAGACCGAGGATCGCCAGCTGCGCGACGGCGAGATCGTCACGGCCTGCCAGCAAGCGTGTCCGACGCGGGCAATCACGTTCGGCGACAGCAACGATCCCGGCAGCGCGATGATGCGGCGGCGCGACGACAACAAGCTGCGCAACTATCGCGCGCTGGAAGAACTCAACACGAAACCTGCCATCACGTATCTGCGCGATCTCTATCGCGAGAAAGGAAAGGTCTGAGTGGCGGCGGCGCCGAAAATAAGCACGGAGCCCGAGTTCCGCGACATCGACCGCAGCGTGCTGCGGGTGATGGAACCGGCGGGCCTCGCGTATTGGGCGTGGATCGGATTCTGCTTCACCCTGGTGGGGATCGCGGCAGGGTTGTGGTTGCGGCAGATATACACCGGCCTGGGCGTGACCGGCCTTCGCCAGCCGGTGATGTGGGCAATCTACATCACCAACTTCGTTTTCTGGGTAGGTATTGCGCACTCGGGGACGTTGATCTCCGCGATTCTGTATCTGTTCCGCACCAAGTGGCGCACCGCGGTTTATCGCGCTGCGGAGACGATGACTATATTTGCAGTAGCTACTGCCGGCCTGTTCCCGCTAGTCCATCTTGGCCGCGTGTGGTTTTTCTACTGGCTATTGCCATACCCTAACGAGCGATACCTGCAACCAGACTTTCGATCGCCACTGATATGGGACGCTTTCGCAGTTGGTACCTATTTGATTATCAGCGCGCTGTTCTGGACGATGGGCCTCATTCCCGACATCGCCAACGCGCGCGAAGCCGCGACTGGCTGGCGCAAGAAGTTCTATTCGGTGCTGGCGATGGGCTGGCAGGGAACCGACCGGCAGTGGCGCCATTACTCGATGGCTTATTTGCTAATGGCGGGACTAGCTACTCCGCTGGTTGTATCGGTTCACTCGGTGGTGTCGTGGGACTTCGCGATGGCGCAACTGCCGGGCTGGCACAGCACGATCTTTGCGCCATACTTTGTCGCCGGCGCGATCTTTTCCGGCGTCGCGATGGTTATCACGCTGCTGGTCCCGATGCGCAGGCTACTGGGCATCGAGGACCTGCTGACCGAGTGGCATTTCGACAATCTCGCGAAGGTCATCCTGCTGACTTCGCTGGTCGTGTCGTACTCGTACATTACTGAAACCTTCATGGCCTGGTACTCGGGCGACAAGATCGAGCAGATGACGTTTCACATGCGCTACTTCGGGCCGTGGGGTCCGCTCTTCTGGATAATGGTTTTGTGCAACTGCCTTATCCCGTTGTTGCTATTCTCCCCGCGCATCCGGGTTAACCTGACCGCGCTCTGGATAATCTCGATCTTCGTCAACATCGGGATGTGGCTCGAGCGTTTCGTGATCATCGCGGGCTCGCTGATGGTCAATTTCGAGCCTTCACAGTGGGGTCCGTACCATCCGTCGATCACTGAAATCATGATCACGGTGGGCAGCTTCGCGTGGTTCGTGGGGCTGTTTTCGTTGTTTTCCAGGTTTCTGCCGATTTTTTCGATGACGGAACTCAAAGAAGGAATCGTCTGGCTGCGGAAGGCCTTGAAAATGGATCGAGTCAAAGCCACATGAGCACGGTTGCGATCATCAGTTCGTTCGCGGATGACGCTCGATGCGCGCAGGCGATCGGGGAGCTACGCGCGGCGCAGGTTGGCGACTTCAATACCTTCTCGCCGATTCCGAGCCACAGGATCGAGCATGCAATCGGCAAGAAAAAAAGCCCGGTGCGATGGCTGGTTCTGGCAGGCGGTATTTCAGGCGTGCTGACCGGCCTGGCGATCACGATCGGGACGACTTACGAGTGGCGTCTCAACGCGGGCGGCAAGCCGCTGGTGTCGTGGCCGCCGTTCATCGTGATCTGCTTCGAGTTGATGGTCCTGCTCGGTGGAATTTTTGGCTTCCTCGGAGTGTTGATGCTGGCGGGCGTGCCGACGACCGAATCGGCGCCGGGCTACGAGGGGCGCTTCGGCGGAGATCGATTCGGGATCGTGGTTCGATGCGACGTGGCGGAAGCGGAACGAGTCGAATCGATGATGAAGGAGTCGGGCGCGGAAGAGGTCATTCGTGAAGGCGAGGCGCAGCGGCAGTGAGCTCCAATCTTCCACGGGCACATCACGAACTCGCAGCGAAGCCGCAAGCTGTCGAGTCGGTAGCCGGCACGACTATGCAGGCGGTCGCGGGCGCGATGATGGTGCTCGGCGCGATCGCGTTCGCGCTCGCGCTGATGCGAGGCAGCGCCCAGATCGCATGGGAAGCCTATCTCGTCAATCTGTTGTTCTTCCTCGGCGTCGCCCAGGGCGCGCTGGTCGCGTCCGCGGCGTTCTACCTGACGCAAGCGAAGTGGGGCGGTTCGACGTCGTACCGTCTGGGCGAAGCATTCGCGCCGTTTCTGTGGGTGGGATTTTTTCTGTTCTTCGGACTCTACTTCGGCCGCAGCCTGATCTTCCCGTGGGTCACGCATCCAATACCGCAGAAGGCTGCATGGCTGAACGTGCCGTTTCTTTTCGCGCGCGATGGAATCGGGCTCGGCTTGATGGCGGCGGCGAGCTTCGCGTTTATCCGCGTCTCGCGGCGCGAGGATGCGCGCGCGTGGACGATCGCTACCGACGACATCGAGTTGCCGCCGCATTCGATACGAGTATGGGCTCCGCTGGTCACGATTCTGTTCGCCGTGGTCTACACGTTGATCGCATTCGATTTGGTCATGTCGCTGGCGCCGGTTTGGCGCAGCACGCTTTTCGGCTGGTATTTTTTCGGCGGCGCTTTCTGGAGCGGATTGTGCGCGATGGCTCTCACAGCCGTGGTGTTGCGCAGCCGCCTGGGCGAGCACAACCTGTTCACCAATCCCGTCGTGATGCACGACCACGGCAAGATGGTCTTCGCCTTCTCGGTGTTCTGGATCTATCTGCTGTTCGCGCAGTACATCGTAATCTGGTACGGCGACCTGCCAGTCGAGACTTTCTTCATCGTCCAGCGGGTCCATCACATGCCGTGGTCGCCGCTGTCGGTGGCGTGCCTCGTATTGATTTGGCTGATTCCATTCACGGTACTGATGAGTGTCGGTGCCAAGAAGACGCCGTGGGTTCTCGGCACAGTGACGGCGCTTGGGTTGGTCGGGATATGGCTCGAGCGTTACGTTTTGGTGATCCCGTCGCTCTCGCTTGACGCGATCCCGTTTGGGCCGACGCAATTTTTGATAACAATCGGCTTTCTGGGCGCATTCCTTCTTTCCGCAGTTCCGGGTTTGAACCGCGTCGCGCAGGCCGCGACTTCGGGAGAACCCGTCGGAGAGGATGCGGAATGAGCCGGCGCACTTTAAATAGACATTCGATCGCCCGAGTAGCTATACGAGTGGCTATTGCTCTGACTATTGCGGGTTGCTCGGCGACCGACCGTCCGATGACGACGGTCGCGCCGAAGTCGGACCTGGCGCAGTGGATTCAGAGTCTTTACATCGACGTGACGGCGTGGGACGCGATCATCTTTGCGATCGTGGTCGGCGCATTTATTCTGGCGGTGTTCGTCTTCTCTTCAAGAGTGGGCGAGGCAGCGCCGCCCTCGACCGCGTCGTCCGACCTGCGCCTCGAAATTGCCTGGACGCTCGGCCCCGCGCTGGTTTTGTTGATGATCTCAGTACCGACGATACGCACGATCTTTCGCTCGCAACCGGCGGTAGCACCGAAAGGGTCGCTCGAGATCAAAGTTGTGGCGCATCAGTGGTGGTGGGAGTTTGACTATCCGGACGGCGCGAAAGCCAGCAACGAACTGCATATTCCCGCCAACCGGCCGATTCGGTTGTTGCTGCAATCGGCCGACGTCATTCACAGCTTCTGGGTTCCGCAACTCGGCGGCAAACGCGACGTAGTGCCCGGCCAAATCAACGAGCTAACCTTCATCGCGACGGTGCCGGGAATGTATCCGGGGCAATGCGCCGAGTTTTGTGGACTGTCGCACGCGAACATGCGCTTTCGAACGTTCGTCGATTCGCCCGATGATTTTGCGAAGTGGGAGCGTGACCAGCTCGCCGGACCGGTCGCGCCTCCGGCGAACTATCCGTTGGCGGCAGACGGCGCAAAAGTTTTCGCCGACAGCCCGTGCACGACCTGCCACATGATCCAGGGGATCTCGAAGGGGTATATCGGACCGGACCTGACGCATTTCGGCAGTCGCACGACGCTGGCCGCCGGTGTCTTGAAGAACACGCCTGAGAACGTCGCCAAGTGGATTGAGGATCCGCAGGAAATCAAGCCGGGCGCGAACATGCCGGCGTTGCTGTTGCCGGGGCCAAAGATGAACGCCCTGGTCGCGTATCTCGAAAGTCTGAAATAGGGAAGGTTATGGCTGCTCAGCCGAAAGCATTGCCGGTGCATCAGCCGAGCTACCTCGAAGGTGGCGGAATACTCGGATGGCTGACGACGATCGATCACAAACGCGTTGCCGTGATGTACCTGGCCAGCGCGCTGTCGTTCATGGCGCTCGGTGGGATCGAGGCGATGGCGATTCGTGTACAGTTGTGGCGTCCCGACAATCACGCGCTGTCGGCGGCAACCTACAACGCGTTGTTCACGATGCACGGGACGACGATGATCTTCCTGGTCGTGATGCCGCTGCTGTTAGGATTTCTCGGCAACTTCGTGATCCCGTTGCAAATCGGCGCGCGTGACGTCGCGTTTCCGCGCCTCAACGCGGCGAGCTTTTGGCTGGCGCTGACCGCCGGAATTTTGCTTCATCTCGGTTGGATTCGCGGCGGCCTTCCCGATGCGGGATGGTTCGGTTACGCGAACCTGACCGAGCGGTACTTCACACCCGGCCTGGCGATCGATTGGTGGGTGATCGGGCTGCTCGTGTCAGGCGTTTCGACGGTGCTCACGGGCCTGAACTTCCTGACGACGATCATCGCGATGCGCGCACCGGGTATGACCTACATGCGCATGCCGATGTTCATCTGGTCGATGCTGGTGACGTCGATTCTGATTCTGATCGCGTTTCCGGCGCTCACCATCGGGTTGATCTTCCTGCTCTTCGATCGGTTCTTCGGCACCCATTTCTACATCGCGTCGGCCGGCGCCACGCCGATTCTGTGGCAGCATCTGTTCTGGCTGTTCGGCCATCCCGAAGTGTACATCATGGCGCTGCCGGCCTTCGGGATCGTCTCGGAAGTCGTCCCGGCCTTCTCGCGCAAGCCGCTGTTCGGCTATCCCATGATGGCGTACTCGATCTGCCTGATCGCGTTC
>JBOHWI010000157.1:0-4400 GCA_050736675.1 Binatus sp. (SeqCode) | reverse complement strand
CGATTCCCGCTCGGCGGCCGACGCGCGACGCCGCTCGGTCGGCGCACTCGCTACCCGATTCGTCGGCGCCAACGAACACGGCAAGCAGGTCGCGCGGCTGGCGCTCAAGCTGTTCGACGCGACTGCGCCGGTTTTGGGCCTGCCCAAGTCGTCGCGGGAACTGCTTGAATTCGGGGCTTTATTGCACGACATAGGCCACGCGATTGATCATGACCGGCACAATCGTCATTCTTACTACCTGATTAAAAATGCGGAGTTGTTCGGCTTCGACACGGATGAAATCGAGGTCATCGCACAGGCGGCTCGCGGGCATCGCAAGCAGGCCCCGAAACTCGATTCGCCCGATTTGAAGTCGCTTAGCCCCGCCAAGCGCCGTGTGATCAGAGGCCTCGCCGCTATCTTGCGCGTCGCCGATGCGCTGGATCGAAGCCACTTCGGTGTGGTTAAAAATATCGAGGTCAGGTACTCTCCGGGCCGTGTAATAGTCGGAGTCGATTCGAAGCGAGAAAAGGCCGACCTCGAGTTGTGGACATGCGAGAGAAGGACCGACCTCTTATCGAGACTGCTGGATCGCCAGGTGGTCCTGCAGCGTTAGAACTGCTCGCCGCCGTTCCTTCGCCGTCGCCAAACGGCCACGCTGCTCGATCCTCGGATGAGGCAAAGTCCGCGCCCAGGACTCTGCTCGAAACGCCGCATCCTTATCGCGGCCGTCTGATCTGCGTCGAGGGCATCGACGGCTCGGGTAAATCGACGCAACTACTGCTGCTCGAGCGATGGCTCCGCGCGCGCGGCTACCCGGTCCATTTCACCGAGTGGAATTCGTCGCGGCTGGTGCGGCGCTCGATGCAACGCGGCAAGAAAAAGAATCTGCTCACGCCGACAACGTTCTCGCTGCTGCACGCCGTCGATTTCGCCGATCGCCTAACCTACCAGATCCTGCCGCCGCTGAAGGCTGGCATGATCGTGCTCGCCGATCGTTACGTGTACACCGCCTTCGCGCGCGACGTCGCCCGCGGCGTGCATCCCGACTGGGTCCGCTCGGTTTACAGCCCGGCGCTGCGCCCCGACCTGACGCTCTATTTCCGCGTGCCTATCGACGTCTCGCTCGAGCGCCTGCTGTCGGGACGCGCCAAGCTCAAGTACCACGAGGCCGGCATGGACGTCGGTCTGTCCGCCGATCCGGTCGAGAGCTTCCGCATGTTCCAGAGCCGGGTGCTCGAAATTTACGATCAGCTGACGCTCGAGTTCGGGATGCGACCGATCGACGCGACCGGCGAAATTCCCAATCAGCAGCGCGTCGTGCGCACGATGGTCCAGGAAATTCTTCGCGACTACGACCGCAATCGAGCGGACGGGAAAAACGGGAAAAATGGCGTCACATCCAAGCCACGCTAAGTCCTGGTACGGCCACGGCCTGCCCTACGTCACCAAAAAACGGCTCCCAGGCCATTTGATCGCGATCGAAGGAACCGACGGCGTCGGCCGCTCGGCGCAAATCGAACTGCTTCGGCCGTGGCTCGAACTCGAAGGCTACGCCGTCAGCAACACCGGATGGACGCGCTCGCCCCTGCTCTCCGAGACCATCAACGAGGCCAAGGCCGGTCATCAGCTCACCGTCACGACCTTCTCGCTGCTCTACGCCGCGGATTTTGCCGATCGCCTCGAGCATGAAATCCTGCCCGCGCTGCAGGCGGGCTTCATCGTGATCGCCGATCGCTATATGTACACCGCGTTCGCGCGCAACTCCGTGATGGGCGCCGACCCCGATTGGACGCGCAAGGTCTTTGGCATGGCGCTCGTGCCCGACCTCGTGCTCTACCTCGACATCGACGTCGAGTCGCTCATCCCGCGCGTCATCATGGGCAAGGGAATGGACTACTGGGAATCCGGGATGCATCTGGCGCTCGGCACCGACCTGTTCGATTCGTTCGAGCGCTACCAGAGCCGGCTGATCGACGAGTACAGGCGCTTGTCCACCGAGTTCGGCTTCGTCTCCGTCGATGCGCGCCTTCCCGTCGAGCAGCTGCAGGGCGAACTTAGAAACCACATCGCCGAATATTTGTCGAGCGCCAATGACAAGCCGCGTCCCGATTCGACCGGCAACGGCGCCTCGGTGCGCAAGGAATAACAGGGTGATAGATACCTCGCGCCCACATGCGCCGCCGCGCAGGGTGACGCTTTTCCCCGGAGAAACTATCGCCGACGCCGCGCGCAAAGCGATCGCGTTCGGCGCGGAATCGCTGTCGAGCAACCGGAGCGCGGCGGAGTCGGGCGACGCGGAGCCGCTGCATCAACTTCGCGTCGCGACGCGACGCCTGCGTGCGTCGGTCGAGTTGTTCTCGAAAATCATCTACGCCGCGCAGCTCAAGGTGTTCCGGCGCGACCTTCCGTGGCTCGGCGCTCAGGCCGGCATCGTCCGCGAATGCGACGTGACTTCCGCGCTGATCGCAGCGCGCGCCGACAGAATCGATCCAGATCTGAAGGGTGCGATCGGGCCGATGCTGACCGCGCTCGACGAACGGCGCAAGTCCGAGCACGCGAAGCTGTATGAGCTGCTCTCGTCGAAGCGCTATCGCAGCCTGCTGGCGAAACTGGCGCGGCCCGCGATCAAGAAAGTCGGCGCGGACCGCAGGCTCGGCATCGTCGCCGCCCAATTGATCCGTCCTGCCAGCCGCGGCGCATCCCGCCTCGGCGAAAAGATTGCCGACGATGCTTCGCCGCTGCTTTTCCACAAGCTCCGCGTTCGCATCAAGCGGCTGCGCTACGAGCTCGAGATGATCGCTCCGCTCGGCGCCAAGCGCCACAAAAAAACCCTGCGGCGTCTCGAAGAGCTTCAGGAGCTGCTCGGCCTCTATCACGACGTCACTGTAGCCTCCGCGTGGCTGCTGTCGTATGCGGAAACTTCCGCCGCGCCGCCGCGCACGATGCTCGCGGCGGGCGCGCTAATCCAGTCGCTCGCAAGCCGCGAAAAGAGATTGCGCCGGCAGGGGATTAGGGCGTGGCGCCGGTTCGAGCGCTCGGACGCGATGCACGATACGCTCGAGGAAATTCGGCAAGCCGACAGGTTAAGCCCGATGCCGGTCAGCTCGCCCGCTCCGGCGACTGAAACCAGCGAGCCCGATCCGGCGAGTCGATCGCCGTCGCAAATCGCGCGCCGCGAGACCGAAGCCGCGCCGCACTCCGATCACCACTCGATGAACTCACATTCCACCGCGGAACCAATCCCATGATGCTCTATATTCTGCGTCACGCGACCGCCGAAGAATCCTCTTCGAGCGGCGACGACGGCGCACGCAAGCTGACCGATCGTTCGAGAGAAAAAATGCGCGGAGCCGCCGCCGGCCTGCGCGCGATGGGTATCAAGTTCAATGTGATCCTCACCAGCCCGCTCGCGCGCGCCGCCGAAACCGCCGAAATCGTCTCGACCGCTTACGAGAATACTCCGCCACCGCAGGTGCTCCCCGCGCTCGCGACCGGCGTCGCCGCCACCGAAGCTGTGACCGCACTGCGCGCGTTTGCCAAACACGAAGACGTGATGATCGTCGGCCACGAGCCGCAACTGAGCGCCATCGCATCGATACTGCTGACCGGCGCGGGCAACGCAGCTCATCTGAAACTAAAGACCGGCGGATGCATCGCGATCGACCGCTCCGCGCGCTTCGAGCGCGGCGGCGGCGAGCTCCGCTGGATGTTAACCCATCGCCAATTGCGCACGATGCGCAAATAGCCCGCTCACTCCCAAATCGTCCTCACCGGTACTTTCTCCGGTTCGACCCCTTGTTTCCCAATCGCGCTTTCCGGGAACTTGTCGGCCATCCAGATTTTTCCGGACGTAAACTTTGTCACCAATCCCGATGGCCTGATCTGATCGCCGATATGTATCGCGCACGACCATGGCGCCGGTTCACCGTTCACGGGAGATAGCGTCCCCGTCATCGCCTCGCAGACAGAACCGTCCGCCAACCGAAACAGCCACGGTTCCGCTTTGTGATGGGGACCGGAGGACTTGGGCAGCGGCTTCGTCAGCTTTAGAACAAACCCGTCGGTCTTCAGCGCCGGGTTGGCGTCGCAAACGAGCTGCTGAGGATTCGCCGGCACCGTGAAACATGGATCGCTGATGCCGTTGCCGACCATACATCGCCATGCACCGGGCCGAGTTACGGCGATCGATTCAGTCCAGCATGAACCTTCGCGCGCATCGCCGCGCGGGACTTTCGGCGTGAACCTGATCACGGCCGTCTCTGTCACGGTCAACGGACTGACCGGCATCTGCGCCCGGACTGCGGAAGCAAAGAAAAGCAAAACGATTCCGAGAACCCATATGATCTTTATGACAATCGGTCGCATCTAAACCTCCCGTTAAAATATCGGCAGCCGGATTCCTGCCGTGACCATCGCGC
>JBOHWI010000156.1:0-1540 GCA_050736675.1 Binatus sp. (SeqCode) | reverse complement strand
CGCCAAGAATCCCGGCTTCGAGATGGGCGTCGCCGTAGCCGCGATTTCCCAACGCGCCCAGCGCGCGCTCGAGATCGGCCATGTAAACGACGAGCGCGGAACAGTCCATGCCGAGCGGCTGCTCGAGGCACAGGTATCCGGCCTCGCCGCGGAAGTTGCCCGCCTTCAGCAACTCGAACCCGCGGGCTTGCCGGTTGTAGTAGTACACGCCGGGTTCCATCCCAATGGCGGCGTTGACGATTAAATAGGTGTCGGTGAGAGGCGGAAAGTCGGCCCGCGGATGCTCGCTCGAAGCGGCCATGATCGTCGCCAACTCTTCTGCGGTAATCGATTCCTGGGCAAATGCTCGCGACGATCCGCGGCGCAGGATCGTCTCGCCAAGGCCTCTCGATTCCTCGGAGGCTATTGTTTCGAGATGACGCGCGCTCGCGCTCGGCGCCGGCGGCGCTGAATCCAATTTCGCGGCAGCGACGGTTGCGACCTCATCGGCCGTGACCAGCCGCGACTCCCGATGCATCTTGACCAGATCAGGGTACGCGACCTCTTTCGACGAGAGCGGGATCGATTCGAGTTCCAACGGTTCAATCTGCGGCGATGGTCCCGCCGGATCGTCGGTGCGCCCTAGCGCAACCAGCGCAATCATGCCCTCGCGCTCGCCGTCGATTCCGATCAGCTGTTCGAGCGCCGGATCCTCGAACGCGGTGATCACTTCCGCCGAAATTTCCTCAGACGCTGCCGCTGCCAGCAGGTTCGCGAGTATGGTTCCGGCGTCCCAATAGCAATATCGATACGCCCGCGCGCGATATTTCCATTCGCTGCGCCAGTAAATCGCTGACATCGCGATCACCGCCCGCGCACGTAACAGCGAAGGCCGCTTCGCCGCCGCATCTGCGATGTAACCGCGCCAATCGCCGCGGCGCAGCCCGGCCATCCGCAGATCGGCCGGCGAAAAATGGTAGAGCCCCAGTTCCAGGCCCGTCACTTCCCCTGCCGCCACGTAAATTTCGATCGGATACAGCGCGCCGGCAGACGGCGCCGCGCGGAAATGATAGTCGTCGGCGCCCAATCGCTTGTGCCGCGTCAAGCCGTCAGCGCAGAACAGGATTCGCGTCAGCGCTGCAGTCTCGATCGCTGCGGAAAAATCTGCCGGCACGTACGACGACAACGCCGCCAGCGTCGGCGTCGCGGAAAGATTCAGATCGCGCGGCAACGCGACCGACGCGGCGCCGGGATAAATCTTGTACGGGAGCGGCTTGATGTCCCAGTCCAGAAAGTGCGGCGACGAGCGCACGCTGGTGTACGAATGCTTGGTGATCTCGTGAAACACGCGCGCCGCTTCGATGTAGTCGTTGCCCAACTCCCGCTCCTGGTTTACATACCGATCGTTTAATTGACAGGTCCGCCGCACGCCGTGCTATACGGGATTTTAACGCATCTGTGCTTTGGGAGAGTTTATCATGGCGCAAAAACTTTCGCCTTCGGACGTGAGAGGAATGTTCGAGAAGCTCAGCAACTGGGGCCGCTGGGGCAAGGACGACCA
>JBOHWI010000155.1:0-6269 GCA_050736675.1 Binatus sp. (SeqCode) | reverse complement strand
TGCACCAGGATTTCGTTGTCGCCTTCTTTGGCGACGGTGGTTTCGCGCACACCGAGCTGGTCGATTCGATTGCGAATCGTTTCCAGCGCCTGATCCATCGCGTTGCTCCGAATCGTCTGCAATTCCTGCGGCTTGTAGGCGAGCGCATACACCGGACCGGGGCTGGACGAATCGGAGTTGCTGGACACCGTCATATCCGAGAACGATTTCTGCGCGAGGTCGAGGAACGGCGAGCGATCGGCACTCGCCTTGAGCTTGACGATCAGATTGTCCGAATTGTCCGCCGCGATCGTGTCGAAATCTATCTTGTTGTCCTTCAGCTCTTTTTTGAGGTCGTCGCCGCGGCGGCGCAACTGCGTTTTCACCGCCTCGTCCAGCTGCACCCCCATCAGCAGATGGGTGCCGCCCTGCAAGTCGAGGCCGAGCTGGATTTTGGTCGAACCGAAGCCGCTCTTGAACCAACCGGGCAGCTCGACGTTGAGGCTGGGCAGCATGATGAGTACCGCCGCCAGCACGATCGCGCCGGCCAGGTAGATGCGCGTGAGGCCGCTCCCGTTGGTGAAATGCATATAGAGAAAGGACACGATCAGCACAAGCAGAATCAGGATCGGTCCGAAACTTTGAGTCTGGTCCACTGTGATGAAGCCCCTACTTTTCTTCTTTTTTCGCCGACGCCTTGTAGCTCGACATCGAAGAGATTTGCGAGCGCTCGACCCGCACCCTGATGTTGGGCGCAACTTCGAGCGTGAGCACCTTGTCGCCGACCTCGTGAATGCGCCCGATGATTCCGCCCGTCGTCACGACCTCATCGTTGCGCTTGAGCGCGCTCAGCATTTTCGCCTGCTCCTGCGCCTTCTTGTTCTGCGGCCGGAAGACCATGAAGTACATGACGGCGACGACCATCGCCAGAATAGGTCCCGGGCCGCTCAGCAACTGCTGGACGAACGTCGGAGCGTCTGCAGGACTGGCGGCGGTCGCCTGCGCCCACGCGGTGCCTTCGAACAACATCAGATCACGTACTTAAAATCACTCGACACTTCGCTCATCAAGGTTCATGTTTCCTGAAAAGACCGTCGCGAACGCCCTGAAAGTCCCGGACGCGACAGCTTCGCGGCTCCGGCGCATCAAGTTCGCATAGAAGTGAAGATTATGCTCTGTCAGTGCGCGCGCCGCGAGTATCTCGCCGGACAAATATAGATGACGCAGGTACGCGCGTGAATGGGTCCGGCAGGGTCGGCATTCGCAGGCCGGATCGAGCGGCATCGAGTTGCGCGCGAGCGAGGCCTGCTTGATGCTGATCGGCCCGGTGCTGGTGAACGCCATTCCGTTGCGCGCATTTCGCGTCGGCAGCACGCAGTCGAACAGGTCGAAGCCCATCGCAATCGCGCCGATCAGATCCGACGGCGTGCCCACGCCCATCAGATAGCGCGGCTTGTCCGCCGGCATCAGCGACGCCGACAGCGCCGCCATTTCCAGCATCGCGGACTTCGGTTCGCCGACCGAAAGCCCGCCTGCCGCGTAGCCGTCGAAGGGAATCGACGTTATCTGCGCCGCACTGGTCTTGCGCAGGTCTTCGAAGATGCTGCCCTGAATAATTCCGAACAGCGCCTGCGTGCCGCTCGTGCGTGCGGCGAGGCTGCGCTCGGCCCATCGCGCGGTGAGCTCGAGCGACTTGAGCGCGCGGCGATGCTCTGCCGGGTAAGGCGTGCATTCGTCGAGCGCCATCATGATGTCGGCGCCGAGCTGTTGCTGGATGTCGATCGCACTCTCGGGCGTGAGCATCAGCTGAGCGCCGTCGAGATGAGAGCGAAAACGAATCCCTTCTTCACTGATCGAATTGATTTTCGCCAGGCTCATCGCCTGGAACCCGCCCGAATCCGTCAGCACCGCACCGGGAAATCCCATGAAGCGCGCGACTCCGCCCATCTCGCGGATCAGCTCGGCGCCGGGGCGAATCGCGAGATGGTACGCGTTGGCCAGCACCATCGTGTAGCCCATCGCCCGCAACTCGTCCGGCGCCATCGCCTTGACCGCGGCGCGTGTGCCGACCGGCATGAAAGCGGGCGTCTCGATTGTGCCGTGCGGAGTTGCGATCCGTCCGGTGCGCGCGTCGCCGTCAACGGCATTAACGCTGAATTCGATTGGCCCGTTCACAGGATCAACATCGCGTCGCCGTAGCTGAGAAACCGGTAGCGATGGCGAATCGCTTCGCGATACGCGGCGAGAATCTGATCGCGGCCCGCAAACGCCATCGCCAACGCCAGAACCGTCGTTCGCGGCATGTGGAAGTTCGTCAGCATCGCGTCTGCCAGCTTGAAGCGAAAGCCCGGATGAATAAAGAGCCCGGTGAAGCCCTCGACATCGCCGGTGATCGCCCACGACTCGAGCGCGCGCGTCGAACTGGTGCCGACCGCGATGATGCGCCCGCCGATTCGCCGCGCATGTTCGATGGCCGCCTGAGTCGCGGGCGGAATCACGTACCACTCGGACTCCATCGTGTGGCTCTCGACCTCGACCGCCCGCATCGGCGCGAAAGTGCCGGGACCGATATGCAGCGTTATCTTCGCCGTGCGGACTCCCGCGGCGGCGATCGCCTTGAAGACCTCGTCGGTAAAATGCAGTCCCGCGGTCGGCGCCGCGATCGCACCGGGCTTCGCGGCATACACGGTCTGGTAGTCGTCGATGTCCGCCGGCCCGACCGTCCGATGTATATAATGAGGCAACGCGAGCGTGCCGTCGCGTTCGAGCATCTGTTGGATCGAAACTTCGCCATCAGCCACGACGATCGGCCGCCCCGGCCGCGCATAGCCCGCGATTCTCAGCACCTGGCCGTCGCCCAGAATAAGGCGCGCGTTGTCCTTCAGCACGCGATGTGTGCGTACGAGTGCGATCCACGCGCCCGCGGGACCCTCGAGCGCGCTCGCCGGCCGCACCATCAGCAATTCGACGCGTCCGCCCGATTCCTTCTGCGCGAGCAGGCGCGCCGGCAGCACGCGCGTGTCGTTGAGCACGATCAGGTCGCCCTCGCGCAGATGGCGGACGAGTTTGTAGAAGCGCGAATGCTCGATCGATTCGGTTTTACGATCGAGCACGAGCAGCCGCGCCTCGTCGCGCCGCGCCAACGGCTCCTGCGCGATCAACTCCTCGGGCAAGTCGTAGTCTAGTTCAGAAAGCCGCAATTAGAATGGATAGTTGATACCCGAGAACACGGCGGCGCCTTCGCCACCCCATCCGACGTCAACGTAGCCGACTACGAACGGCTCCGCGATCCCGCGGAATCCCATGCCGCCGACCGGATGCAGTTCCGAGAACGGGTCGTAGGCCAGATTGTGCGCGACGCGTCCCGCTTCGGCAAATGGCGCCAACTCGAGGATGCCGTGGGTGCCGAAGATCGTTTTGTCCCACACCCGCGTGCGCATCTCGACGTTCATGACGAACAGATTGTTATCGATGAAGCGGCCGGTGCCGTATCCGCGCAGCGTTTCCTGATCGGTGAGCAGGCTTTCGTCACCGCCCAGTCGCGCCTGCGACCAGAACGGTATCTCGCCGGCCGCCGGCTCGTACTCGTTGAAAATGTGACCGGCGAACGTGATGCGCTCGCCGACGGAATAGTAGTGACGCAATTCTCCGCCGAAGCGGTTGTATGAAATCGAGCTGCCGAACCTGCGGTCCGCGACGCCGTAATAAAGCCGTCCGAGAGTGCCCGAGCGCGGGATATCCACCGAGTCGCGCGAGTCGTATTGCACCATCGCCTGCGACAGAAGTTCGCTGCCCCCGTTGAGGCCCTTCTGATGCGGGAACTGCTGAAAAATCGACGGCACCGAAGTAAAGCCGCCCTCCTGGATGCGAACGTAGCGCGGGCGTTCCATCAACGAGACCTGCACTTTCCTGCTCAGGTTCAAGCCGAGAATGGCCTCGCCGTAAAGCTGCTCGGTCGTATAGTTGCTCTGGTTGCCCTCCTTGGAATGATTGCCCGTCCCGAAGAAACGCTCGGTCGGGTCGCGCTCGAAAAAGAACCGGCCCTCGAACGACCACCACTTCTCACGCTCGCGACCGGTCTGGTAGTCGAGGTCCACTTTGCGCGCGATTGTCTCCTGCGCGCCCGCAACGACGTACCAATTGGTGTCCGACGACGGATACGCCAGGTAGCGAAAATTCCCGCCCGGTCCCAGCGTGCTGTTGGCGTTGATATCGGGCGCCAGGATGCTGCTGATCTCGTGCTTTTCGTCCGTGAACAGCCATACCGGCAGCACGCCGTAGGTGACTCCGCCGTTGGGATCGGTAGCGACTTCAGGTACGGGAATGAACGGCCACGAGTTGGGATCCTGGGGTTTGAATGATTTCCAGTCGTATTGCGGCATGGTCCAGGTGCTGGGGTCCAGCAGCGAGAACTTAGATGAAGACGTCGGCACCGAAGCAACTGGCGCCGAAGGGATCGACTGAGCGTGAGCAGTCGCCGCAGCAATGACCAACGTCGGAATTAGAATGAGGTAGGCGAGGACGCGCCGCATCGTGGATCCTGAGATTCTATTTTCGCCTTTTGTATTCGGCTACCCTTCCGCCGCTCCACCACCCGCAATCCAGGCCTCGGTATCACCCGCGCCGGTACGACCGAACGATGGTCCAAGCTGACAGGCTTGTGCGGCGCGATCAACCCTCGTCCAGATTGCGCTTTGCATTGCCGCATGGCCGCGCTTTGTGATTCTAACCTCTCCTTGTCCGAGGAGCGGTGAACAAACCCGCGCGCGCTTTTCGGCGACGCTGCAAATGTGCAAGGATTCGTATCAAGCGGAAAGATTTCCTCTGAAGGAGTTCGGTAATGGCGAAAGCTGACGGCGGAGAATTAGTCGCGCGCGTGATGCGCGAGAATCGTGTGAAGTATTGTTTCGCGATCAACGGCGGCCATCTGTTCCCCATCCTCGGCCAGTTGCGCAACCACGACATCAAGCTCATCCACATGCGCCACGAGCAGGCCACCGCCTACGCGGCCGACGCCTACGCGCGCACCTCGGGCGAGGTCGGCGTGTGCATGGTCACCGCGGGATGCGGCCTCACCAACGCAGTCACCGGGCTGTGCGTCGCGGGACTCACCAACAGCGCCGTCGTCTGCATCTCGGGCCAGCATCCCAACACCGAGGATCATCTCGGTTCCTTCCAGGAAGCCTACGGCTCCGAGGTCGTCGCGAGTTTTTCCAAGTTCACCAAGCGCGTGACCGACTGGTCGACGATTCAGTTCGATCTGCGCTCCGCCTTCCGCGAGGCTATCTCGCCGCCTCAGGGCGTCGCCCTGTTCGAGATCCCGCAGAACATTCTCTATCACCACGAAGAAGACTCGGGGCAGCGCAAGGGCGCGCGCGAGTTCACCATCGACGATGTCCGCTCGGCCGGCGATCCCGCCAAGATCGATCGCGCGCTCGAGATGCTGGTCGCCGCGGAGAGGCCGCTGATCGCATGCGGCGACGGCGTGTTCTGGTCGCAGGCCGGCGCTGAGATGCGCGAGTTCGTCGAGCTGACCAACATCCCCATCTACGCCCGTCGCGCTGGCCAGGGCATCGTCTCCGAGGAGCATCCGCTGGCGATTCGCGGCGCCTTCAAGAAGCCGTTCACGGGCGGCGCCGACGTGGTCCTCGCCATCGGCTTCCGCTTCTGGAGCGGCGAGCACTTCGGGCAGCCACCGACCTGGACCGACAAGGCCAAGTACATCCAGGTCGACCCCACGCCGACGCGCATCGGATGGCAGGTCAATGCGGACTTGCCGATGGTCGGCGATCCGAAAATCGTGCTGCAGCAGATGATCAAGCGCATCAAGGAGCTCAAGCTAGACTTCTCCAGGAACAAAGGCTCCGCGTGGACCAAGCAGGTCTGGGAAACGCGCCAGCGCTTCGACAATACGATTAAAGAACAGAACGCCAAGGTCCAGAAGAATCAGCCGATTCATCCGGCGCGCCTGTGCGAAGACCTGATCTCCGTGCTCGACAAGAACGCGACCACCGTCATCGACAGCTTCACGCTCTCCGGATGGATGAGCCGCGCGTTCACCTGCCGCTTCATGGGGCAGGTCGTCGACGCAGGCCCGCTCGCGCCCGTCGGTCACGGCGTCGGCATGGGTATCGGCGCGCAGCTCGCGCGGCCGGGCCGGCAGGTCGTCGTCATCAGCGGCGACGGCGGACTCGGAATCGGCGGCTGGGACATGGAGACGGCGGCGCGCTACAAGCTGCCGGTCATCACGGTGTTGTGGAACAACAGCTCATGGGGTCCGAACTTCGATC
>JBOHWI010000154.1:0-14487 GCA_050736675.1 Binatus sp. (SeqCode) | reverse complement strand
GTCCGAGCCCACCACCGCGACGACGCTGACGGGCGAGAAAAATCTGGCCGCGATCGAAAAGTAACTGGCGCCGCCGCCCAGAACTGCTTCGACTTTGCCGTTGGGCGTTTCAACCGTGTCGTAGGCTAGAAACCCGACTACCACGATACTCATCTATATTGCACCTTCACCGCGCCAAACTTTTCGATGATCCTAAAGATACTTGCCGACTAGCGGACGCAAGTCGTCGATTAGGCGCTGGGGAATCGCGGCGCGATCGGTGATTATCGTGTTCTTGAGAGCGTCCTGGCACGCGCACGTCCGCGGGCGATTGCCGAGCGCATGCGCCAGCGCCGACACCGCGCTCTGCGCCTTGTCCACGTTCGCTTTCATCACGCGCAGGATCTCGCCGATATCCACTGCCGCCACCGATTCGTGCCAGCAATCGTAGTCCGTCACCAGCACCAGCGCCGCGTAACACATCTCGGCTTCGCGCGCGAGCCGCGCTTCCTGCATCGCGGTCATGCTGATCACGCTGGCGCCAAAGCTGCGATACAGATTCGATTCGGCGCGCGTCGAGAATTGCGGACCCTCCATGCATAGATAGGTACCGCCGTCGTGAACTACCGCGCCGCCCGCGCGCGCCGCGCTTGCCAGACCGCTCGCGAGATTTGCGCACACCGGATCGGCCAGCGAAACGTGCACCACCAGGCCACCGCCGAAGAACGTCTCAGGGCGCTTGAACGTACGATCGATAAACTGATTTGGAACAACCAGTTCGCTCGGATGGATTTCTTCTTTCAGGCTGCCCGCCGTCGATACCGATACCAGGTGGGTGACGCCGAGCTGCTTCATCCCGAAAACGTTGGCGCGGAAATTTATTTCCGACGGCAGCAGGCGATGGCCGCGGCCGTGACGCGCAAGAAAAACCACTTCGATGTCGCCGATTCGTCCCTGGTAAAATGGATCAGACGGCCGGCCGAACGGAGTCTCGAGTTCCATCAGCTCGACCTTGTCCAGCCCCTTCATCTGGTAGAAGCCGCTGCCTCCGATCACTCCCAGTACGTTGTGTGTCATTTGTCTTCCGGCGTGTTTTAGGTTTCAGGCCGGTGCGTGCTCTTCGGCGTATAGCTGGCCGCATGCCGCCGCAATATCGAGCCCCCGGCTTTCGCGGATTGTAGCGGTCAAACTACCGTTCTTGAGGATCGCTTGAAAGGCCTCCACCGCCGCGCGCGAACTGGTCCGAAGGGGCGAATCCGGCAGCGGATTGTAAAAAATCAGGTTCACCTTTCCGCGCAACGGTCTAATCAACTTGACCAGCCGCCGCGCGTCCGCGAGGGAGTCGTTCACGCCGGCGAGCATCACGTACTCGAACGTGATTCGGCTGCGCCGCTTGATCGGCAGACTGCGGCAAGCGTCGAGCAGTATTTCCAGCGGATAGCGCTTGTTGATCGGCGCGAGCCGATCGCGAAGTTCGTTGGTTGTAGCGTGCAGCGAAACCGCGAGATTGACCGGTGTCTCGCTCAGCAGCCGCTCCATCATCGGGACCAGGCCGACCGTGGACACCGTGATCCGGCGCGGCGAGATACCCATGCCCCATTCCGAAGTCATGATCGCGAGCGTGCGCACCAATCGCTGATAGTTTGCGAGCGGCTCGCCCATCCCCATGAAAACAAAGTTCGTGAGCTCTTCACCGGTGGCCAACTCGCGCCGCGCGGTGAAGATTTGCGCCAGCATCTCCGAGCTCGTCATGTTGCGATGCAGCCCCATGCGCGCCGTCGCGCAGAACTCGCACGCCATCGCGCATCCGACCTGGCTCGACATGCAAAGCGTCACGCGTTTCTCGGTGGGGATGATCACCGACTCGATTTCTTCGCCGTCGTCGAGTCGTATCAGCAGCTTCCGCGTGCCGTCGGTCGAACGCGAGACGAACGACGACACCGGGTGCCCGATGGTGAAGTTCTGTTTCAGGTAGTTGCGCAGCGTCGCGGGCAGATCGCGCATCTCGTCGAACGACTCGGCCCCGCGAGCGTGCACCCAATGCAGAATCTGGCGCGTGCGATAGCCGCGTTCGCCGGCGCTCGTAACGATCTGCTCGACTTCATCGAGTGTCAGGTCGCGGAAATCGGCGCGCGTCTGCGCCGGTTCGTCCAACGTTTGGCGGTTCGCATTCACGGCCCAGTTATTCTAATCGAAACGCCGTAGCGAAAGCAGGACGGCTATTTCAGGAAAGAATTTTCCGGGCGGGGAAAAAGAAGGCGATTTCCTGCGCCGCAGTTTCGGGCGCGTCTGAGCCGTGCGTCGCGTTCTGCTCGACGTCGATGCCGAAGTCCTTGCGAATCGTGCCCGCGTCGGCTTTCTTCGGATCGGTCGCGCCCATCAGTTGACGCCACTTGCTGATGGCGCCTTCGCCCTGCAGAACCGCGATGACCACCGGGCCGGAAGTCATGTACTCGCACAGCCCGCTGAAGAACGGCCGCGCCTTATGCACGTCGTAGAAGTTCTCGGCGTCGGCGCGCGACAGATGTATCTTGCGCATCGCGACGATGGTCAGCCCCGAGGCCTCGATTCGTTTGAGTATGTCGCCGGTGAGCCCGCGCCGGACAGCGTCAGGTTTGACGATTGCGAAGGTTCGTTCCATCGAATTTACTTCTTGCCTTCGAGTACTGCTTTCATCGTCGAGCCGAGGTCGGCCGGACTCGACGCGACCGTGATTCCTGCCGCCTTGAGCGCCGCGACTTTATCGGCGGCAGTGCCGCGCCCGCCCGAGATGATCGCCCCGGCATGCCCCATCCGCCGTCCCTTTGGCGCGGTCTGTCCCGCGATAAACGCGACCACAGGTTTCTTAAAGTATTGCTTTATGTATGCCGCCGCCTCTTCCTCCGCCGTCCCGCCGATTTCTCCGATCATGATGACCGCGCGCGTCTTCGGATCTTCGTTGAACAGCTTGAGCGCGTCGATATGCCCGGTGCCGACGATCGGGTCGCCGCCGATTCCGATGCAGCTCGATTGCCCGATGCCGAGTTGTGTCAACTGATACACCGCCTCGTACGTCAGCGTGCCCGAGCGCGACACGACGCCGATATCGCCCGGCTTGTGGATATAACCCGGCATGATTCCGATTTTGCATTCGCCCGGCGTGATGATTCCCGGACAATTGGGACCGATCAGGCGCGACTTGGTGCCCGCCATGTAAGCTTTCACTTTGACCATGTCTAGGACGGGGACGCCTTCGGTGATGCAGATGACCAGCTCGATGCCCGCGGCGATGGCCTCGAGCATCGCGTCGGCGGCGAACGCAGGCGGCACGTAGATCACGGTCGCCTTGCATCCGGTCGCTTTGCGCGCCTGCTCGACCGTGTCGAAAATCGGGATGCCTTCGAAGTCGGTGCCGCCTTTGCCCGGCACCACGCCGCCGACCATCTTCGTGCCGTATTCCTTGCACGCGCGCGTGTGGAGCTGGCCGGTGGCGCCGGTAATTCCCTGCGTGAGCACGCGGGTGTTCTTGTCGACTAGAATGCTCATCTGAAAATTCTCAGGCTCCGATTTCTTTCACGATGCGCTTGGCGGCGTCGGCCATGTCACTGGCGGCGATCGCCTTGATGCAGGACTCGGCCAGGATTTTCTTGCCCTCGACGACGTTGGTGCCTTCCATCCTGACCACCAGCGGCACGTTCAGCTTCACCTGCTTCGCCGCCTCGACCACGCCCTGCGCCAGCACGTCGCATCGCATGATGCCGCCGAAGATGTTGATGAGCACGCCTTTGACGCGCTTGTCGGCGAGCAGAATGCGAAAGGCCGTCGCCACTTTCTCGGTGCTGGCGCCGCCGCCGACGTCCAGGAAGTTGGCCGGCTCCGCGCCGTAAAGCTTGACGATATCCATCGTCGCCATCGCGAGGCCGGCGCCGTTGACCATGCATCCGATGTTCCCGTCGAGGTGCACGTAGCTGAGGTCGTACTTCGCCGCCTCGGTCTCGGCGGGGTCTTCCTCGTTGGCGTCGCGCAATTCGCGGATATCCGGATGGCGGAACAGCGCGTTGTCGTCGAATGACATTTTCGCATCGAGGCAGATAACGCGATTGTCCTTCGTCACAACCAGCGGATTGATCTCGATCAGCGACGCGTCGGTCTCGGTGAAGGCGCGATACAGCGCCGCGAGCAGCGTCGCAAACTGGCCGACTTGCTTGTCCTTGAGGCCCAGCGCGAACGCGATCTTGCGAGCCTGGAAGCCCGCGACTCCGAGCAACGGGTCGATTTGCTCGGTGAGAATTTTTTCAGGCGTCTTCTTGGCGACTTCCTCGATATCCATGCCGCCCTCGGTGCTGGCGATCACGGAAACCGTTCCCGCCTTCCGATCGACGAGCATTCCGAGGTACAGCTCGCGAGCAACGTCGCTCGCCTCCTCTATATAGACGCGCCGCACGACCCGGCCCTCGGGTCCTGTCTGATGCGTTACCAGCGGCTTGCCGAGCAGCTTGGCCGCGAAGTCGCGCACGTCGCTGGCACCATTGAGCAACTTGACGCCGCCCGCCTTGCCGCGGCCGCCGGCGTGGATCTGTGCCTTCACGACAGCCTTCTGCTGCCCCAGCGCCGTGAACGCAGCCGCGGCTTCGTCAGGCGTGGTCGCGAACTGCCCCTCCGGAACAGGAACGCCGAAGCGCCCAAGAATCTGCTTGGCTTGGTATTCGTGGATGTTCATTCAGTTACCCGACGGCGAACTCACTTCATGAAAAGATCGCGCAGCCATTTGATCGACGTCTGTCTTCCGACCGCGCCGATTGCTGTCGTCAACGGGATTTCCTTGGGGCAGACCTCGACGCAGTTCTGCGCGTTGCCGCAGTCTGCCACGCCGCCTTCCGACATCATCGCCTCGAGCCGCTCCTCGTGATTCATCTTGCCGGTCGGATGCTGGCTCATCAGGTACACCTGCCCGATCACGGCGGCCCCCATGAACTTCGAATGCGAATTAATTTGCGGGCATGCCTCGAGGCAACACCCGCACGTCATGCATCGCGAGAACAGGTACGCGAATTGCTGGACGTCCTGCGCGATTCGCGGGCCAGGCCCCAGATCGTAGGTCCCGTCGATCGGAACCCACGCGTGCGCCTTTTTCAGATAGTCGAACATCTTCGATCGATCGACCCACAAGTCGCGGATCACCGGGAACTTCGACATCGGCTCGATCGTCACCGGGCCGTCGAGCTGGTCGGCAAGTTGCGAGCACGCCTGGCGCACGCGGCCGTTGATCAGCATCGTGCACGATCCACAAACTTCCTCGAGGCAGTTGGCGTCGAACACCACCGGCGCGACCCGCTTGCCCTGGCGCGTTACGGGGTTGCGGCGAATCTCCATCAGCATCGAGATGATGTTGTGATTGCCCAAAAACGGAAGCTCGAACTCCTCGTAATACGGCTCGGAGTTCGGCGATTCCTGGCGCTTGATTCTCAAGACTTGCGTCTTTTCCGGCACTCGGATGCTCCTGCTCGACCTACGCCGCTTTCGGCTCGCTGGCGGATTTGTCGACGTCGTAGCGCCGCGGCCGCGGCTTGATGATGCTCACGTCAACCGGCTCCCAACTGAAGCGCGGGCCGTCGGACGACCACGCCGCCATCGTGGTCTTCATGAATTTCTCGTCGTCGCGATCCGGGAACTCGGGCTTGTAATGCGCGCCCCGCGATTCGTTGCGATTCAGCGCGCCCAGCGTCATCGGCCGCGCGAGCTCGAGCATGTTCCATAGCTGCCGCACGAACAGCACTTCCTGGTTGGCCCACTTACCCTTGTCGTTGAGCCCAATTCGGCCCCATCGATCCTTGAACTCGAGCAGTTTGTCGTCGGTCGCCTTGAGCTTGTCGTTGTGGCGCACGACGGTGACGTTCTCGGTCATGATGTCGCCGAGCTCGCGCCATAGCGCGAACGCGTTCTCAGGCCCGTTCAAGTTGAAAATCTTGTCGAACGATTCGCGCTGCAGCTTCAGCTCCTGATCTAAAATCGTAGAGCCGGCCGCGCTCTTTTTCGACTTGGCGTAATTGATCATCGCCGGCTCGGCGATATTTCCGCCGTGCATGCACGACAGCAGCGAGTTCGCGCCCAGACGGTTGGCGCCGTGGTACTGAAACTCGCACTCGCCCGCCGCGAACAGCCCCGGCACGTTGGTCTGCTGATGGTAATCGACCCACAGCCCGCCCATCGAGTAATGCATCGCCGGAAAAATCTTCATCGGGACTTTGCGCGGATCCTGGCCGGCAAACTTCTCGTAGATTTCGAGCACGCCGGCGACCTTCCGATTCAGTTCTTCCGGATCGAGATGGCTCACGTCGAGATAAACGATCGGGTTGCCGTCGACTCCGAGCTTCATCTCGAATACGACCTTGTGAATCGCACGCGTCGCGATGTCGCGCGGCACCAGGTTGCCGTAGGCCGGGTACATCTCCTCGAGGAAGTACCACGGCTTGCCCTCGCGATAGGTCCACACGCGGCCGCCCTCGCCGCGAATCGACTCCGAGATGAGGCGAAATTTGTCCTCACCCTGCATCGCGGTCGGATGCACTTGGATGAATTCGCCGTTGGCATAGGTCGCGCCGGCCTGGTAGCAGGCGCTGGCCGCCGATCCCGTATTCACCAGCGATTGCGTCGATCGGCCGAAAACCAGACCTGGGCCGCCGGTCGCGATCAGCGTGGTGTCGGCGGGAAACGCGCGCATCTCGAGCGAGCGCGTGTCGATCGCAACGATTCCGCGGCAATCGCCCGACTCGTCCTGCACCAGGCTCAGCATCTCCCAGCCTTCGAACTTGCGCACGAGACCCGCGGCCTCGTGGCGGCGGACCTGCTCGTCCAAGGCGTACAAAAGTTGCTGCCCGGTGGTCGCGCCCGCGAACGCAGTGCGGTGATGCTTGGTGCCGCCGAAGCGGCGGAAATCGAGCAGGCCCTCGGGCGTCCGATTGAACATGACGCCCATGCGATCGAACAGGTAGATGATAGCCGGCGCCGCTTCGCACATCGCCTTGACCGGCGGCTGATGCGCCAGAAAGTCGCCGCCGTAAATCGTGTCGTCAAAATGAATCATCGGCGAGTCGCCCTCGCCCTTCGTATTGACGGCGCCGTTGATTCCGCCCTGCGCGCAGACCGAGTGCGACCGCTTGACCGGCACGATCGAGAATAGATCAACCTGCTCGCCCTGCTCCGCCAGCTTCATTGCCGCGGTTAATCCTGCCAGCCCGCCGCCTACGATTATGTGATGCCCCGGCATAAGTGTTCTCCTCAGGCGGGTGCGCGAAACGCGATCAGAATCGCAACGCTCGCGATTGCGAGCACGACGAACAGCGCAACGCACGCCCGGTTCACGAGCGTCTGCGCCCTGGCGCCGACCGCA
Source organism: Binatus sp. (SeqCode) (assembly GCA_050736675.1). Taxonomy (GTDB): domain Bacteria; phylum Desulfobacterota; class Binatia; order Binatales; family Binataceae; genus Binatus. Next base: position 7,139 of record JBOHWI010000154.1, on the reverse strand, counting down.
ATCCCCCAGGTAATCGTGAATGTGAAAATTCCGTTGGTCAGGTGATAGACGCACGCCAGCGTGCCGACGATGTAGGTCGTTAGAATCAGCGGATTCATCATGAAGTTGTGCATCCGCAGGTAGTTCGTCTCGACCCCGGTGGCGTAAAAGTACCCGCGCGTCGAAAAAACGTGAAAGCCGATGAACAGGAACGCGAGAATCCCGCTGATGCGCTGCAGCGTGTACTGATAGTTGCGCTCGTACGGATAGTCGTTGGGCTGCGCGCTGAGCGTGATGACGATTCCGTAAATCGCGTGGTAGAGAATCGGAATCCACAGCACCAACGCTTCGACCGCTATCTGAAACGGAATGTTGCGGGTGAACTCGGTCTCCTTCCACCACATGCCGCCGCCTTTCAGCACGAAGGCGTTTTCAAAAAGATGGAAAAACAGAAATCCGCCGATCGGAACGATCCCCGACAGCGAGTGCAATCTGCGCAGCAGCCAATGCCGCTCGTCCGCTGTCATTCCCGCCCCGACTGCGGGCGCTGCAATTGCTTGCGCTTCAGCCATAAGATTTCCCCAAATCGCGAGTCCTAATTTCCGGCCGCGATCACTTTGTCCATCGCCTCGACCAACTCGCGCACGTGTCCCACCGAGCTGTCGAAGGCGGCCTTTTCGGCTGCGGTCAACTGGATCTCGACGACACGTTCGACGCCGCCCGCGCCAATCACGACGGGCACTCCCGCAAACAACCCCTTCACTCCGTATTCACCGTCAAGATAGGCGGCGCACGGCAGCACCTGTTTGCGATCGAGCATGTACGCCTCGACCATTTTGTAAACCGCGGTTCCGGCCGCGTAGTACGACGACGTCTTCATCAGCTCGACGATCTCGCCGCCGCCGCCGCGTGTGCGCTTCTCGATTTCCTCGAGCCGCTTCGCTGCGATGAGGCGTTCAATCGGCTGTCCTGCCACCGTGGTATAGCTGCGAATCGGCACCATGTCGTCGCCATGCCCGCCGAGCACCATCGCAGAGACGCTCGCAGTCGAGACGCCGAGCTCCGAGGCCAGGAAAGTGCGGTAGCGCGCCGAGTCCAGTACGCCCGCCTGCCCGACGATTCGATTCTTTGCAAAACCGGTTACGCGCTTGAGTTGCGTGACCATGGCGTCGAGCGGATTGGTTACTGCGATTATGAAAGCTCCGGGGGCGTGTCTCTTGATCGCGCTGCCCACATCGGTCATCACCTTGGCGTTAATCTTGAGCAGGTCGTCGCGGCTCATGCCGGGTTTGCGCGGCGAGCCCGACGTGACGACGCAGCAATCGGCGCCCTCGATCTGCTTGATGTCAGTGGTGCCGGTGACATTGATGTCGATGCCGAGTACCGGCGCCGACTCCTGCATGTCCAGCGCCTTGCCCTGCGGCAGACCTTCGATGATGTCATACAGCACGATGTCGCCGAGCCCGCGCAGGAAGCACAAATGGGCGCACGTCGCGCCGACATTGCCCGCCCCGATGAACGCGATTTTCTTCCGAGCCACGCTTTTACTCCCAGCCTCCAATCGCTCTCTTCTTGAAGGTTACCTTATATTCATGTCTCTGTTAATGAGCAATGCTTAAGTGAACCGGGTACCGCGAACGCCCGCCGATCACTGCTCCGACCTGCCCCAAACTAGCGATAGATAGCAGCGTTAGCCGAAATTGTGAAGCAATCGGAGGTGCGCGCCCAGCGCGCGGACGAGAAACCGGAACCGGCTTCGCGTGGCGCGAAGCTCGCTTCGCTCAGGATGACGGCGGCCGCTTCAAGCCTGGCGGAGCCATCGCGAGACCTCACGAATCGTCGGGCGCTTGCCGTACATCAAAATTCCGGTTCGGTAAATTCGCGCACTGACAAACATCACCGCGGCAATCGTCGCGACCAACAGAATCAACGACAGCGAAACCTGCCACAGAGGCGGATCGTGAATGGCGATCCGCTCGAACATCAGGATCGGCGAGCAGAACGGGAATAACGAAGCCGACACCGAGACCGCCGAATCCGACGACGTTGCCACCGGCAGAATCATTGCCGACGCGGCGATGAGCGGCAGGATGACTACGAAGTTCCACTGCTGTGCGTCATCGATCGAATTGAAGATCGCTCCGACCGCGGCGAAGATCGCGCTGTAGAGCAGGTAACCCAGCCCGTAGAACACGACGAAATAGACAATCAGCAACGGGCCAACGTCCAGCACCGTCATCGTCGTGCGCAGGTACAGGCTGCGCGATGCCCCGAACGCCGCCAGCACAAACCAGACTCCAATCTGCGTCAAGCCCACGCTGCCGGTGCCGAGAATCTTGCCGGTCATCAGCTCTTGCGCGCTCGCCGCGCACATCAACACCTCGGCGATCCGCGAGTGCTTCTCCTCCATGACCGAGCGCATCACCATCACGCCGTATGAAAGCAGAGAAAAAAGCATCACGAACATGAGAATGAACACCACCAAGGCGCCGCGCATCTCGTTGAACACCTCGGAGCTGTCGCCCGCGCGGACCGCGGTTAGCTCCACCGGCTGCAGCGTCGCGGCCACGTCGCCGGCGCTGCTGCCCTGTTTCACCATGCGCTGCGCGGCGAAGGCGTACGACAGCGCGTCGCCGAGACGCCGCTGAAGGATGGAATCGTTCATGCGGCGGGTCGCGAAGACGACGCGACGCGAAGCCAGCGCCGGACCGTCGAGCCACAGGTAGCCCTCGAGTTCGCTCGCTTCGAGCCGCTGGTCGAGATGCGCGCGCTCAGCCGGCGACGTGGGTGAAACGACCGACGCTACATAAGAGGTGCCGCGCTGGCGTGCCAGTTCGCCGCACGCGAGTTCAGCCAGCGCTCGATTGTCGGATGCGATAACGACCCGCGCCGCGCGCTCGCTTTCGCGCATTATATTGCGGGCCGTCGCCGTGCTGATCGTCGCGGGCAGGAGCAGGAACGTCCCCATCAACAGCGGAGTTGCAAAAGTCGAGAGGAGGAACGATCGCGTCCGGACCCGCTCGAGGTATTCCCGTTTCGCGATAATCCAGACCTTGTGTATCGAGAACTCAGTCATCTCGCTTCGTTATGCGCTCGATGAAGATCTGTTCGAGTGAGGGGTCCATCACCTGGAACCGGATTACGCGCAGCCCGCGCATCGCGGTCCGCAGCAGTTCCTGCGCGTCGGCGCCCGGCTTGAGGCGCAGCTCGGCGTGATTACCGTAGTCGTTCCACGAATCGATGAACGGACTACCGGCCAGACACGAACCGTCGCCCTCATAGTCGATCTGCACGAAGCGCCGGCCGTTGCCGTTCTTGACCTCGCTCAGGCTCCCTTGCAAAACCGCCTTGCCGCGATTGATCAGGCAGATCGAGTCGCACAGCTTCTCCACCTGGTCCATCCGATGCGTTGAGAACAGCAGCGACTTGCCCGCCGCGCGAAGCCCCACCAGCACGTCCTTGAGCTGCATGGTGTTGACCGGATCGAGGCCGGCAAACGGTTCATCCATCACGATCAAGTCGGGATCGTGCAGCAGCGCAGCGATAAACTGGATCTTCTGCTGCATCCCCTTCGACAGTTCATCGACGCGGCGATCGACCCAATCGGCAATCTCGAGACGCCGGGTCCACGCGTCAATTCGTTCTTTTGAGGTCGCGACAGAAAGGCCCGCGAGGCGTCCGAGGAAAATCAGGTTGTCGCCCACGGTCATCCTGCGGTACAGGCCCCGTTCCTCCGGCAGATAGCCTACCCGGCGCAGCGCGCGGCGGCGCAACAGTTCTCCGAAGAGCTTGACGACGCCGGAATCGGGCGAGGTGATTCCGATCATCATGCGGATAGTGCTGGTCTTGCCGGCGCCGTTGGGTCCGAGCAGGCCGAAGATGTGCGCGGGCGGAATGTTAAATGAGATGCCGTCGACGGCCGCATAGCCGCCGTACGATTTCCGGACTTCGATTAATTCTACGGTCGGCGTCACTAGTTGCTAGTGCGCCCACACGAGTTTGGGATTGATCTCCCACGGATAGACGTGAACCATCCAGCCGAATACCTGCGGGTAGAAGCGGCCGCCGGCTGCGTCGCAGGCTTCCTTGCTCGCGATCGAACCGTTGAAGCCGAACTTGGTCCAGTCGGCGGTCTTCATTTCGACGCCGCGCGGCGGGAAGCACAGGTCGATGTGCCGATGCCATCGCGCGACGCTCAATGGCACGCGCTGGTTGAGCTGATCCTGGCTGGCGCCCTTGTGGTCGGTGTACATCGCGCCGATCAGCTTGTAGCCGCCGTCCAGCGTGCGTTGGTACAGAAGCGACGTAGGCTCGGCCGGATTGAAGGTGAACGCGGCCTTGAGGCCGTACCAGTTCCTGGTGAAATGCACGACGGGCTGTTTGAATTCTGGATGGAACGGCTTGAAGCCGTCGGCCTCGGCGACGCGATAGTCTTTATACTTCGCCAGCGCATACTGAAGGTCGGTCACCAGGACGGCGGCGCGCGCCTCGTCTGCGGCGTTGGAGGGGCGCAGGTCGGTGTATGCCATGTGCAGCGACATATTCTTCATGTCGCCGTGGCCCATGTGCATATCGTGATCCATCTCGGGCGTTTCCGACATCGACTCCATCTCGCCCTCTTTCATGTTCGCGGGGTCGGGCATCTGGGCGCCTGACATCTGCGACATATCGTGTCCGCTCATGTCCATGCCCTTCATGTCCTGGGCGAAGACTGGCACCGTCAGCGCCAGAGTTACCGCGAGCGTAGCAACGAAAGCGATTTTCACCCCGGGAATTTGGAGCAGCATTGCCTGTTCTCCCTTTCTCAGAGTCTAAACTCTAAACCGTGCGTAGCCAACAACTGAATGATTAAGCCGAATCCGGCAAAAGGAGAACGTGGCCGTCTCGCATCGCGCGCGCCGTACCGCCCGGTCAGCTGCGGAGGTGGTGCCAACGGACGGCGTTTTGTATGTTGATGGCGGAGAATCCAATATGAAGACTTGGAGCCATATAACCGTTAGTCCAATCGCCGGCGCCTTGGGCGCCGAAGTTGATGGGGTCCATCTCGGCGATATTGGCGACGACGCGTTCGGCGAGGTGCAGGCCGCGTTCCTCGAGCATCAGGTGCTGTTCTTTCGCGATCAGGAGCTTACCCGCGACCAGCACAAAGCGTTCGCGCGGAGGTTCGGTACCCTCCAGATTCATCCCTACCTGCAGCCGCTCAAGGACGAAGGGCATCCCGAGTTCATCGTGCTGCAAAGCAACGAGAAAAATCCGTACCTGGCGGAGGCCTGGCACAGCGACGTGACTTTTGTCAGTGAGCCGCCCCTTGGCTCTGTCCTGCGATGCGTGGTCGCGCCGGAGTTCGGCGGCGACACGATGTGGGCGAGCATGTATGCGGCCTACGAGGCGCTGTCAGACAAGATGCAGCGGATGCTCTCGGACCTGGTCGCGATTCATGATACCGCCCGCACGTTTTCGCGCACGAACTACAGGACCGAGCACAATGGCGGCAAGCAGACGCCGCAAGTGATCTCGTCGGAGCATCCTGTGGTCCGAACGCACCCCGAGAGCGGTCGCAAAGGGTTGTTCGTAAATTCGATATTCACCGCGTCGATCAAGGGAATGAAGCCCGCCGAGAGCGAAGCGCTGCTGGGCTTTCTCTACCGGCACATCACCACACCGGATTTCAGCTGCCGGTTTCGATGGCGTCCCAACTCGGTTGCGATGTGGGACAACCGCTGCACCCAGCATCGCGTGGTCGCTGACAATAAGACCGCCAACCGCAGAATGGAGCGCGTCACGATCAACGGCGACAAGCCGTACTAGCGATCGAGGCTCTTACTATCCTGCTTTTGCCGCTCGGCTTGTCGCGAAGGCCGGCTGATCGCTTTTTCTCAGGCCAAGCAACGATGCCGCCAAGCAAGCCGCTATCAGAACGGACATGGTTCCCGGCCCTGCGAAGAAGTACTCCCAACTCACTACGTCCAACAAAATCTGCGCGATTAGCATCGTTACGATCAAAGGCATCGCCTGCCTCGGTTCCGCCCTGCTCAGAGTGCCGAGCTGCCATATCAGTACGGCGATGATTCCAAACACTACTGTTATTGATAGTTCGTAGCCTCGGTAGAAGTCCCAATGGCTGCGAGTCGCACCCATAATCTGGAAGTGAAATGACTGCATCGCGGCGAACAGTGCTTCTTCGGCCGGGCCATGGTTCGGCCGGACCGTGGTCGCAATCGTATGAAGAACGCTGCCAATCCCTTGAAGGACTGCTGCCAGCCTCAACCAAATCCAGGGTTTCATGGCGTTCGCCTCCTCTCCAGAGTTGAGCTGACGGCCGCGTAACGCTGCGCTCAGGCGGCGTTAGCTCGCGCCGTAAATTTGGCGAGTACAAGGTTCCAGCCGTCGCTGTAGCCTTGGCCCTGCTTCTCCATGATCGGGCCTGCTTCCCATCCGCGATGCTCGAGTTCGATGCGCGTGCCCGTCCCGTCGGCAGCGAATTTGACCTCGACCTCCGTCGGCCCCTCCCAACTCGGATCCTTCCACGTGAACGCCACGACATGCGGAGGCTGAAAGGCGGTTACGCGGCCGACTTCGAATTCGGTGCCGTCGGTGAATCGCTCGAAAAACCTGCCGCCGACCCGGCCTTCGATGAAAATGTCCTTGGCCTTTTCGCCGCCGAATGAGAATCCTTCCTTCAGCGGCCACCATTTGCCGATTTCTTCGGTGAAGACCCGGAACACGATCTCCGGCGAGCGCTCCACTCGAATCGATTTTCGAATTGTCATCGGTTCTCCTCCACGTAACGCCTGAAAGCGTTCAGGGTCGTATCCCAGAACCCGCCCACTTCTTCCAGTTTTCTGATCAATTCCTCGACCGCGACGCGGCCCCGAGGTTCGAGTTCGTATATCCGCTCGCGTCCTACTTTCCTCACCCTGATGAGACCGGCCCGCCCCAGCATCCGCGTGTGCTTGCAAATCGCAGGACGGCTGATCGCAAACCCGCGCGCCAGCTCTCCCGCCCGGCACGGCTTGTCAGCGAGGCGGCGCAGCAGTTCCCTGCGTGTGGAGTCGGCAAGCGCCCAGATGGTGGCGTCTATCGGCATCGAAGGATATGTAACCTAAAGGTTACAGATATGTCAACTTGTGCCAATCGGCGCCGCCGCAATAGCCAACGAC
>JBOHWI010000153.1:0-5328 GCA_050736675.1 Binatus sp. (SeqCode) | reverse complement strand
CTTTGATGCTTAGCTGGTTCATTTCGCAACCGCCACGGCCTTTTGCATACTATATCAATCGAGCCTGGGGGAGTGGACGGCGTATCCTGCACGCGGCAAGATTGACGATGCGGCGCGACCGCTCGCGATGAACCGTGAAGCAGAACATGACTCCCCGGAGGTGACGCCCGGCTTTGGCGGGCTCCGCGTCGTCGCGTTCGAGAGCCGGATGGCGGCCGAGGTCGCCACGATGATCGAGCGGCGCGGGGGAGTCGCGATTGTCGCGCCCGCGATGCGCGAGGTGCCGCTCGAGGACAATCGCGCGGCGCTGGATTTCGCCCAGCGCCTGCTCGCGGGCGAGTTCGAGGCGGTCCTCTTCATGACCGGTGTCGGCACGCGCGCGCTGTTCGCGGCGATGGAGACGCGGCATCGGCGTCCGGTTCTGGTGGCGGCGCTGACGGCGATCGCAACCGTGGCGCGCGGGCCGAAACCGATTCGCGCGATGCGCGATCTTGGCTTCGAGCCGTCAATCGTGGTGCCGGAGCCGAACACCTGGCGTGAAGTACTGAACGCACTCGCGGCGCAGATCGAGCTCAAGGGCAAGCGCGTCGCAGTCCAGGAATACGGAGTCTCCAATCACGAACTGACCGCGGGGCTCGAGGCGCGCGGCGCGCGGGTCACGATTGTGCCGGTCTATAGATGGACGCTGCCGGCCGACCGCGCGCCCTTGCGCGCCGCATTGAGCGCGATTGCGGCGGGTGCCGCGGACGTCGCGCTTTTCACCAGCTCGAATCAGGTCACCAACGTCATACAGCTCGCAGAGGCCGAAGGAATCGGCGACACCGTCAAACGCGGATTCGCGCGGATGGCGGTGGGCTCGATCGGACCCGTTTGCTCCGAGCAGATTCGAGCTTACGGCTTGAGCGTCGATTTCGAGCCCGATCATTCGAAGCTCGGCCACCTCGTTAAAGAAGCGGCGGCGCAAGCAACTTTGATTCTAATCGCCAAGCGCGCGACCGCGGATCGAATCGAAGCGGTGGCGTCGCCCAATCCGCGGCGCGCTGCGAGTTCGAAGGCGCCGCGATCGCCGCTCGCCGAACATCCGTTGATGAAAGCTTGCCGGCGTGAAGCGACGCCCTACACTCCGATTTGGCTCATGCGCCAGGCGGGGCGCTACATGCCGGAGTATCGCCGCGTCCGCGAGCAGCATGATTTTTTGGAGATGTGCAAACGGCCCGAGCTCTCCGCCGAGGTCACCGTCACCGCGGTCGAGCGGCTCAAGGTCGATGCGGCGATAATTTTCGCGGACATCCTGCTGCCGCTAATCCCGATGGAAGTCGGGTTGCATTTCGAAAAAGGCGACGGTCCGGTTATCGATCGGCCGATTCGCAGCGAGGCCGACCTCGAGCGGATTCCCGCCGTCGATGTGGCGGCGCTCGGTTTTGTCGGCGACGCGATCAAACTGGCGCATCGCGCGCTCGCGACGACTCCGCTGATAGGATTTGCCGGCGCGCCGTTCACACTCGCGTCGTACTTGATCGAAGGCGGCTCGTCGCGTCAATACCAGGCGACCAAAACTTTCATGTACACACAGCCCGAGACGTGGCATCGCCTGATGGAGCGGCTCGCGCGCATCACCGCGGATTATCTGAAGATGCAAATCGCGGCGGGCGCCGACCTCGTGCAGATTTTCGACAGTTGGGTCGGCAGCCTCGGGCCGGACGACTATCGCCGCTTCGTGCTGCCGCATACGGCGTCGGTGGTCGCGGCGATTCCCGCCGACGTGCCCTTAATCCATTTCGGCACGGTGACCGGTAACCTGCTCGAGCTGATGCGCGAGGCGGGCGGTGACGTGCTCGGCCTGGATTGGCGGGTCGATCTCGCCGACGCATGGGCGCGGCTGAATTACAGCGTCGCGGTGCAGGGCAATCTCGATCCGATCGCGCTGTTCGCCGACGTTGCCGAAATCCGCACCCGCGCGCGCGCGATTCTCGACCAGGCCGGCGGACGCCCCGGGCACATTTTCAATCTCGGCCACGGAATTCTGCCGGAGACGCCGGTCGATCACGCGATCGCGCTGGTCGATGCGGTTCACGAGATGAGCGTCCGCTGACGCGATGGCCGCGAAGGTAAAGTGCGACGCAATCCTGATGCTCGGATTCGGCGGACCGACGCGCGCCGACCAGGTTCGCCCATTTCTCGACAACGTTCTGCGCGGCAGGCCAATCCCGCGAGAGCGTTACGAGGAGGTCGTGCGTCATTACGCTCTGCTCGGCGGGCACTCGCCGTATAACGATCTCACGATGCGGCAGGCGGCTGCCCTGCGCGAGGCGCTCGCGAACAAGGGCGCGAACGTACCGGTCGCGGTCGGGATGCGCAACTGGGAACCCTACATTGCCGACTCGCTGCGCGCGCTCGCGAACGGCGGGGCGCGGCGCGTGCTCGGATTCGTCATGGCGGCACATCGCAGCGAGGCGAGCTTCGAGCGCTACCAGTCGTCGGTCAACGACGCGCGCGCGGCGCTGGGCGAGGCCGCGCCCGAGTTGGTGTATCCGGAAACCTGGCATGACCATCCGCTGTTCATCGCGGCGATGGCGTCGCGCGCGCGCGAAGCGTACTCGAGGTTCGAGCCGCCCGAGCGTCCGCGCTCACGGCTGATCTTTACTGCGCATAGTATCCCGCTAGCGATGGCGCAGGCTGGACAGTATGTCGAGCAGCTTACGCAGTCGGCGCGGATGGTGGCGGCAGAGCTTGGGATCGGCGCCTGGCAATTCGCGTATCAAAGCCGCAGCGGAAGTCCGCGCGAGGCCTGGCTCGAACCGGATATAAAGGAAACGCTTCGAAGCCTCGACGCGAAGTCCGCGGTCCTCGTGCCATTGGGGTTTTTGTGCGACCACATCGAGGTGCTGTACGATCTCGACATCGATGCGGCGCAAGTCGCGCGCGAAGCGGGAATCCGGATGGAACGCGCGCCAACGGTCGGCGACCATCCGCTGTTTATCGAGATGATGGCGTCGATTGCGGCGGCGCATGTGCGCTGAGCGAATCTAACGGTCGGGAACGTGAACATGGCGGAGGCTTCCAAAGGCGGCAGCACGGCGCATTGGCCGCGCGTGATCGCGCATGCCGACATGGACGCGTTCTACGCTTCGGTCGAGGTCCTCGACAATCCCGCCTTGCGCGGATTGCCGGTGATCGTCGGCGGTCGCAGCGCGCGCGGCGTCGTCACCTCGGCGTCATACGAGGCGCGCAAATTCGGCGTCCGCTCCGCGATGCCGACCGGGCAGGCGCGCAAACTATGCCCGCATGCCATCTTCGTGCCCGGCCGGATGGACCGCTACGTGGAAATCTCGCGCGTGGTGCGCCGCGTGTTCGAGAGCTTCAGTCCGATCGTCGAACCGCTCTCGCTCGACGAGGCTTTCATCGATCTCACCGGCACCGAACGCCTGCTCGGGACTCCAATGGAAGCGGCGCGCAATCTCAAGCGCCGGGTGCTCGAGGAAACCGGGCTGGTCGCGTCGGTGGGCGTCGCGCCGACCAAGATGGCGGCGAAAATTCTCAGCGACATGTCAAAGCCCGACGGCTTGCTCTCGGTGGCGCCGGAACAGTTGCGGGAATTTCTGACGCCGCTGCCGGTCGAGCGGCTGTGGGGCGTCGGACGCGTGACGCTGGCGCGGATGCATGAATGCGGCATCAAGACGGTCGGCGACCTCGCGCGGCGCGACCCGGCCGAGTTGAAAAGCCTGTTCGGCTCGATGGGACCGCATCTGCATGAACTGGCATCGGGCAACGACTCCCGATCTGTCGCGGCGGACTGGCAGCGCAAGTCATACGGCGAGGAAAATACTTTCGCGCACGACCTGGCGCTGGACTCGGTTGAATTGAGGCGCGTGCTGATTGCACATGGCGACGCGATCGCCCGACGGCTTCGCGCCGACGGCGTGCGCGCACGAACCGTCACGCTCAAGCTGAAATTGGCGCGTCCGCTCGGCGGCGGCCGCTATCCATTAATCACGCGCAGTTTTTCACTGGACGGGACGACCAACGACGGGCCGGAAATCTCGCGCGTCGCAACGAATTTGCTGTCGAAGGTCGGCGGCAGGGACAAGATTCGGCTGGCCGGAGTGCAGGTGCATCAACTGGAGCGTGCGGATACTACGCAGCTTGGCCTGTTCGAGTCGGCGCCGGTAGTAGATCGGAAGCGCGACAAGCTCAATCGTGCGCTGGATTCCGTCGCGAAGAAATTCGGCGATGAGGCCGTCACGCGCGGACTGGCAAAAGCGGAACGGGCGGCGCCGACGCGTCGAATCAAATGACGCCGGCGTTCAGCGGCGCGTTCGCGACAGCGGCCCGGCCATCCCCGTCGGCAGGCCGTCGATACTGCGCAGGTTGTGACACTGCGAGTACTGCTCCTTTTCTTCTTCGCCGCGCTTAGTCCAGTATTTTTCGAGCGTGTCGCGCGGGGTCATCTCGCCCATCCGCGGCACGCCGTAGCCGCACGAGGTCATCGCCGATTCGACGCGGACCTCCATCACCTGCCGCACTCCGGGAAGCTTCGGGAAATTTGCGATCAGTTCCGGCCACCGCGCATGGTCCGGCCGAATCGCGGCGCCGCGGCCGTAGATGCGCGCGATCTCCGCGTTCTTGCCGAAGGAGCAGAACATTATTGTGATGCGGCCGTCGCGCAGCAGGTGCGCGGCGGTTTCGTTGCCGCTGCCGGTCAGATCCAGATAGGCAACTCGTTTCTCGTCCAGCGCGCGAAAGGTGTCCATCCCCTTCGGCGACAGATTGATGCGCCCTTCCGCCGCCGCTGTGGCGACGAAGAAGACCGGCTGCGCGCGGATGAAGTCACTCAATTCGGCTGTCAGTTTATCGAAGAATTTGGACATGCTCTTCAGCCCTTCTTGCAAAGATTGATTAACTATAGTTAATATCTTGCCTGATGCAAGCAGTTGGACGACAACGTCAGGACCCCATCTTCCGCGCCATCGAAGCAATGACCGCGCTGGCGGAAATCTTCGGGCGCCGCCGCGAAGTGCTGGCGCGCGACGCCGGTATAACAATAGAGCAGTGGCGCGTGCTCGAGGAAATCTCGACCGAACATTTTATACCCTCGATGTTCGCGCGCAGCCGCGACAGCTCCGCCGCGGCGGTTTCGAAGATATTGCGCCAACTGCTCGACGCCGGGCTGGTCTCCGCCGCGATCGGGCGGGACGACCGCAGGAACCGGAGCTACAAGCTGACCGCGAAGGGAACGCGAGCGCTGGCCGACCTGCGCGCGGCGCGCCAGGCGGCAATCGAGGCCATCTGGACCGGATTTTCGCGCGACGAGCTGGCCTCATTCAGCAC
>JBOHWI010000152.1:0-2950 GCA_050736675.1 Binatus sp. (SeqCode) | reverse complement strand
GTTCTCGAGACTCCGGCGAAGATGGCAGGATGGCGCCGCAACTCTGCGCGCGGCACCGGCAGCGCCGCCGGCCTCGGATTTGCCCGCTACAAGAATACCGCTGCCTATGTAGCGGTTGTCGCCAAAGTAGAGGTCGGCACCGAGGTTCGAGTTCTCGAGGTTTACTGCGGTGTGGATGCCGGCCTTGTAATCAATCCCGATGGCGTGATCAATCAAATCGAAGGCGGCATCATCCAGGCGATCAGCTGGACGCTGAAAGAACAGGTCGGTTTCGATCGCGGCCGCGTCACCGCCGGCTCGTGGAAAGATTATCCGATTCTCGGCTTCGACGAGATACCCAAAGTCGCCGTGACGTTGATTGAGTCGCCAGATTCCGCGCCGTTGGGCGTGGGCGAAGCCGCATTGGGTCCGGCAGCGGCGGCAGTAGCCAATGCGATCGCACGCGCGCTCGATTTCAGAATTCGCGACCTGCCCATCACCCGGCAAAGAATCATCGCGGCAAGCTCACAGACCTAACCTCTCAGGTGTAGTCGAAGATCGCGTGTTCCCTGGTCAGGAAGCATCGTGAGGGTGACATCTCCACGAAACGCCGTTCGTCTTCCACCAGCGCGCCCCCGACGCGTTGGCCTTCGGGCGTCGCGGAACCCAGCTGCATCTCTTTCATCGAGGCCCACCAGACCTCGGTGATGCCGTCGAGCGGCTTGGCGAAGCCGCGGCTTGCCGCCAGGTTGGCGTTGAACTCGGGCGCGATCGTGTGGCTCTGGATGTACTTCGCGGCATGCATGGTCTTCGCAAAGCCTGTCACCAGCGGCCCGTGCTCGTTGAGCCAGGTCCGGTGGCATTCGGCGACCGTCAGCTTGTCCAGCTTGCTCAACAGATAGGTGACCTTGACCGCTTCCGCGCCGAGCTTCACATCCGCAGAGTAGTCAAAAATCGTGTGCTCCTCGGTCACGAAGACTTGGGAACGCCCGATGTCGATGAACTTCGCCTCGTCACTGGCAAGGTCCTCGACGGCGGCGACTCCGGCAGGCTCTCGAAAGGAGGCTTCCAGATCGGCGAGCGATTCCCACCATACCTCGGTAATGCCCGCAGCTGGTTCCATCATGCCGCGCGACTCCTGCATGCCGCGGTTGGCAGGCGTATCGATCAGATGGCTCTGAACATACTTGCGCGCGCCGATAGCACCGGCATGACGGCGCACCCGCGGCCCATGGGAATTCAGCCAATATTCGTAGAAGGCCGTCGGCACGATTTCATCGCGACGCGACAGGACATACACGAGTTTGATCACGGCGTTCCTTCTCCCGCGCCATTCGGCATCGGGTTAGCTTGCCGCGATGCTATCAATGTTCGGCTTCAATGTATCGCCTCAGTTCGCACGTCTCCGCTTGAATTACGCGGCCGACGTTTGGCGGGTGACGGTGGGCACGAGGCGGACTGCGTAAGCCGCTTGCTCGGGCAGGACCGAAGGAAGGCGGACGACTAGCATTTCGCCACTCTGCGACCATTCTAGATCCCGGTCGCAGCCCAGGACGCGCACGACACTGCCCGGCACCGCGGTCACGCCGCTGATACGAACCTCCGCGCCCGTCGGTCGGTCCAGAAGGATCGCGTACAGCGTGTCGCGCTTCTGCGTGAAGCGCACCGCGATCCCGTCGGCCGTTGTCGATGCCGCGCGGATCCACGGCCGCGTTCCGTAAATCGCTTCACCGTTGATTTCCAGCCACGCGCCAAGACCCAGCAGGCAATCCTGCTGGAGCTGGTGGATGCTCCCGTCGGCTCGCGGTCCGATATTCAGTAACAGGTTGCCGTTCTTGCTGACGATATCGACGAACATCCGGATGACCGCGGCCGCGGACATGTAGCTGGTCTCGTCATCGTTGCGGTTGTAGCCGAACGACGCGCCGATTCCGCGACAAGTCTCCCATTTCTCCTCCTGGATTTCCTCGAACGACGAGTATTCCGGCGTCAGGAAATCGTAGTGGACGCCCGGTGGGTTCATACCCGGCCGGCGCGGAACGCTGAACTCGGTTCCGAAGCGGTCGTTGATCGCGCCGTCAGGCACGCTGTTGTAGTAGTAGGCGAACAGCGCTGGAATGTTCGCGGCCGCAGGGTACATGATGTCGCCCCACATCACCGACGGGCGGTAGCGGTCGATCAATTCTCGCCAATGCGCGTTGGCATAGGCGAGGTGCTCGGGCGCCTGCACGATCGTGGAATAGATCTTGTGGAAGGCGTCGAGCCGCTCCGGGTTCAGCAGCCAGTCCATGCCGCCGCTGTAGTAGATTCCCATGCGAACGCCTTGCGCACGGACGGCCGCGGCCAGTTCGCCGACCAGATCGCGCTTCGAGGCATATCCCGGCCGCTTGAGGTTGCCGACCGTGCTCGGCCAAAGCAGGTAGCCATCGGCATGCTTGGTGGTGAGCACGACGTAACCGGCCCCGGCCTTGCGGAGGAGATTGGCCCATTCGCCGGGGTTCCACTTGCGGCTCTCCGTCTCGAACATGGGCTGGAAGTCTTCGTAGGCGAAGCCGGCGCCAAAGGTCCTGTTGTGGTACGCGCGAGTCGGTCCGTCATCGAACTTCAGCGTGTTGAGATACCACTCCGCATACGGGTTTTCGCGGAAATACGCGTCGAACCCGCGCTCGAGAACGAGTCGAGCGGGCTCCTCACGCGTCGCGGCCCATCCCGGCACGGAAAACAGCCCCCAGGTGATGAAGATGCCGAGCTTGCAGTCGTGATACCAATCCGGCGCTCGGTGCTGCCGGATCGACTCGAGAGTGGCGGTATATTTCATTCTGCTGTGCCGAGCGGTTGCTGCGATTCCAAGCTCGCGCGATGCGACCCGATTCGCCGCTGACGAGGATTCTCGCTTACTTGAGCGCGGAAAACGAGGTCGGCATCAGAATGCTATTTGTGATCGATGCGACGATCGGGCCGTCGGCTTCGC
>JBOHWI010000151.1:0-4097 GCA_050736675.1 Binatus sp. (SeqCode) | reverse complement strand
TCCCTCCCGGAACCACTACAGGTGGTATAAATTGCCCCTTTCTCCATCAATCAACCAGCCCGAATTTGCCCTCTTAATGATGGCAGAGGCTCACTTTTGAGGCTCAGAGCGTGGATTGTCTCCTTGTTAATCAAATGATACACCCTGTAGAGTATGATTGGTACGCGATCGCACGGCCTGCGCGTCAGCGATTGACACGCTGCGCTTGGGTCTCGGCCGGCGGCGATGAGCTTCATGGACGGAGGACGAAGTCGAAGGCGGCGAGAGTAACCTGTAAGGAGACTGAACATGATGGTTCTGATTCTTTTGTTGCTTGTGCTGGCGAGCGGCGGCGGCACCTACTACGCGTATCGCAACCACGGCCGCTATGGCGGTCTGGTTCCGGCGATGCTGACAATCCTGATGATCTATCTGCTCGTCGGCGCCGGCTACCACCATCTGCACTAGTCGGGGCGCATAGCCGCGTTAGGTTCGGTTCGCGCTCACTGGTAGACTGGGCGGCACGGGTGGGGACTGCGCTCGTTGGAGGAGGGGAATATGTCGAGAGCTAACCGGAATTCGGCCGAGCGTCCGATACCGAGGCTCGGTCTGTCGGCAGCGTTGTTCGCGATGCTGGCCGCGGCGATGACGGTCGGCACGACGGGATGCGTCGCGCTACCTGTGCTCTCGGCCATCCCGTCTATAGTCAGCTTCGCGTACAACCTTTCCAAGAAGAAGAGTGACGGAGATACGGGGACCGACGCGAATGCTCCGGACGCCGACGTGGCCGCTGCGGATACGGACAAGCCCGCACCCAAACTAACCGCCGGCAGCGTGTGCCACTTGATAGCGCTCGAGCGGCCTGATCTGACAGTCGTCGAGTTGCGCAAAACCGCCGCAGGCGCTCCCGAGTACCGCGAGCTTCACCTGCAGCAGTCCGGCGACGACGCGCGCTGGAATCCCGTGGCCGGCGACGATACCGGTCCGAACGGATGGCGTCCGGCGGTGAACTTTCTCAAGATGGATTTCAACCCGCCGCTCACCGACGTAATTCCCGACACCGGCACCTGCTACCTCGCCTACGTCCCCATCACTCCGAGTCCGAATGGTCCCGTTCAGGCGACGGAATTCAACTCGGGTGCCGGCGATGCGGCGGGCGGCTTCTCATGGGACGGAAGAGAGTATCAATACAAAGTAGCGCGCACCCTGCCCTGCCTCTCTCCATCCTCCTAGCACTCCGCATGATAGCTCATTCCGCCGCCGGCTAAGTTGCTCGCGCGCAGACAAAGCGCTTGGGAACTCAGCCGCCGTTGATGACTTTCGTTGCTTCGTTCAGGCGGTCGCTATACGCGTCGAGCGCTTCGGCGGTGAGTTTGGCGTAGCGGTTGGCGTCGGACCAGCGTTGGTCTTCGATCGCTTCGCGGACGCCGGGCAGGGTCTTGGCTTCGTAGCCGGTGAAGCGGCCCGGTGCGTACACGAGATTTTTTGTACCAGCTCCTTCCGGGCAGGCCGACGTTCTCGGGCGCTAGCGTTTGATCGAGGTTCAGCATCAGCGCCTGCACGCGAGTGAGCTGAATGGCGGACAGGTGTGAACCGTTCTTCGCCATCGCGTCGTCGTAAGCCTTGGCGCTGCGCTTCAATCGATCGACGGCTTCTTTGAGCGGCGCCAAATCGATCTGCGGAACGGGTTTGAGCGCCGTGGGCAGGCCGCTCGATTTGGTCGGATCGGCGGCGAGCTGGAACGCGCGGTCGTGCAGGAGCTTGGCCTGCGTCTCGGCCTCCTCCCGTTCGTTATCCTCGAGCTTCTTCACCTGATCGAGATAGTCCGAGACCGCGCCGGCAAAGGCGCTCGGATTCTGAACGGGAACATCGGAATCCGCCACCCGCAGCACGATCCGCCCGACCGTCTTGGCCAGCATCGCGTCATATACAAAGCCGGGATCGACGAAGCGGCTGTGATGCTCGAAGGTGTCGTACCGAGAGTGGTAAACGCCTCCCGCGTGACCCTCTCCGCCGAAGCCGATATCGAGCACCGGCACGCCAAGGTGATCGAGAAAGGCGGAAAAGTCAGAGCCCGACCCCAGCGCTTCGATCGGGAAATCCCGGTTCGGGTCCGCCGCGATCTTCGCCTCGGCCTTTACACGCTCCGACGCCGCGGGCGCGAGCGCATCTATGCGGACTTTCGCGCGGTGCCGCTGACCGATGGAAACGCCGGTCTCAGGATCGATCACGTCGGCGGCGACCTGATTCACCAGATGCTGGAAGTCGGCGCTGCCGCCCACACCCAGAAATCCCCGTTCGTTGGAGTCGGAGTTGATGTACAGGACGACTTTATTCTTGAGTTCGGCGGCGTGCTCCTCGGCCCATTCGGTCGAACCCAGGAGCATCGGCTCCTCCGCATCCCAACTCGTGTAGACGATCGTCCGCTTAGGCCGCCAGCCTCGCTTGGCGAGTCCGCCGAAAGCCTTGGCCTCCGCCAGCAGCGCGACCTGACCCGATAGCGGGTCGGTGGCGCCGAACACCCACCCGTCGTGATGATTGCCACGGACGATCCACTGCTCCGGCCAGGTCGTTCCCTTCATCATCGCGATGACGTCATAGATAGGCGTTTGCTGCCAATTGGACTTGACGGCAAGATGGACCACCGCAGGGCCCGGTCCTACGCGATAGGTGATAGGCAGTGCGCCGCGCCACGCGGGAGGAGCGACGGGTCCTGTCAGCGCTGCAAGGAATACCTGGGCATCGGCGTAGGAGATAGGCAGGGTCGGTATCTTCATGATGGTCGGGGCGTCGGCCATCTTAAGCCGCTTGGCGTCCGTGGTAGCACCGATACCTGGCGTCAACGGATCGCCGGGATAGAGACCCATGTCGAGCACCGATCCGCGTTGCACCCCAAGCGGCGGGCGCATAGGACCTTTGGGATAAGTCTCGTCGACGGAATAGCCGTCCTGCGCCGGGTCGGAGTAGATGATGCAGCCAATCGCGCCGTGATCGTACGCGAGCTTGGGCTTCAACCCGCGCCATCCGGCGCCGTAGCGCGCGATGACGATCTTGCCCTTGACGCTGACTCCCAGGCGCTGGAGCATTTTGTAATCGTCGAGCATCCCGTAGTTGACGTACACAAGGCCGGCGGTGACGTCGCCGTCGCGCTGGTAATCGACGTAGTCGGGAAGCGCGGGATCGGTCGCCGTCGCGCTGGAATCGCCGGCGATCGGCGGCTCCTGGAGCGTAGCGCTGAACTTTTGTGGACCGGCCAGCTCCAGCGTCTCGCTCACCGGCGTGGGATAGAGCACCGAGAAAGTCTCGATGTGCGCGTCCCAGCCCCAATCCTTGAACCACGTCAGGATTTGGTCGGCGTTGGACTTATCGTGCGGCGAGCTTACGTGATTTGGCTCGGCGGCGAGCAGCTTCATCCAATCGCGCAGCTCGTCGCGATGAATGAGAGCGTCGAAGTCGCGTTCGAGCGTGGCTAAATCGGGCGAGGCCGGCGCCGGTGCGTCGAAGGCCACGCTCGGGCATAGAAAAGCCGCCGCCGCCAGCACAATGGCGACCTTCTTATAGGACCACACCAAACTCCCACACCTCAACTGTCGCTGCCTGCCAACTGCTTAGGCTTTGCGGGCAGGTCCTTCTATCACGCTGACTGGCCAACCTTACTCAGACAGTTGCGATATGCATGTATTTTCCGCTCAGTATCCCTTCTCGGGGATCAACGTATTTTTGTTGCCGCCGGCCTCGGGACCGTGACAGGCCGCTACCTCATCCACCGATGCATTCAAGTTAGCGGCGATCTGCGCGTCGGTCTGTCCGGATTGCACCTGAGTCTTCACAACGTCGCAGTCGACCGGCACGTGCGACGAGGAAAACATCGAGCACCCCGAGATTACCGACGCCACGACCAGCATTCCCGATGCGGCTGAGATCCAAAGTGTACTGCCTGCTTTTCGCTGCATAATTCTCCTCCCGGCTAATCACATTCCCTTTTCGGTTCGCCATGAATCCCCATTCACAATACCAGTCGCGCCTTCTTAGCATTTGTCGCAGGACTGCGATAGTTGAGCTGTCCCTCGACCTGCGAGCAGTCGCGGGAGCATTCAATCGGCGGACAGTCTTGCGTC
>JBOHWI010000150.1:0-4466 GCA_050736675.1 Binatus sp. (SeqCode) | reverse complement strand
GACCAGTAGCGTGCTCCGACTGCGACACCGACCGCGACGTGAAGAACGAGGGATAACTTGACTGTCGTGGGATCCGCCGTGGGCTCCACACCCAGGGGGTAGGGTAACCCCTGCCCCTATTTTTCCTTTTTCTGTTCCACCTGCTAGTCTTCACCGGGAAATCGCACCAACATCGGTACCGGAAAGGAGACCGCGACCATGACCATCAAAGAGCGAATCGGGTTCGTCAGCCTAACTCTCGCTGCCGCGTTCGTCGGAGGAGCAGTCTCCGGCCATTTCTTCGCCGCTCGCTCCGTTGACGCCGCCAACGCGCCCAAAATGCTGACCGCGCAAAAGTTCATGCTCGTTGACCGCCACGGCAAGACCCGCGGCGAGTTCAGCGTAACCAGTAAGGGTGTCGCTCAAATCGCCGTCTTCGATGGTTCCGGAACCTTGCGCGCCGGACTCGGCGTCGGCGCCGACGGCGCACCCGCGCTCGGCATCTACGGTCACGACGGCAATCCGCGCGCCGAAGTCGGACTCACCAACAGCGTCGCCCGCGTCGTACTCTTCGACGCCGGCGCCAAGCCGCAAGCCACCCTCGGCGTCGCGCCCGACGGCCAAACCGGTCTCGGCCTGATGGACAAAGCCGGCAATCCGCGCGCCTCGATTATCGTCGAGGCCGACGGCACCCCGACCCTGCGCCTCGCCGACGAGCATCGCGGACGCATCGGGATGGATATGACGCCCGACGGACGCCCCGGCCTCGCGCTGCTCGGAACCGACGGCAAGACCCGCGCTTCGCTAACCCTCAACACCGACGGCGCCGGCGCGCTGACCTTGTTCGACGCCGGCGGTAACCCCGTCAATTCCGTCCCCTGATTGACCTTCACCGGGGCGGCCCGCGACGGCTGCCCCGCTTTTTTTCTATTGATCCACGAAAGGAAGCAATGCCGTCACGCCCGACCGCCTCACCCTCGCTCTTCTTGATCGCGATATTTTCGGCCGCGTTATTCGGATGCGCCTCGATGCAACCGCAGCCGCCGACGCCCCAGCAGCAGGCCGAGCAGCTCGAGCCGATGCTCTCGGCGGCCGGCTTCCGGATGCTCCCCGCCGACACTCCTCAGCGCCAACAGAAACTCGAATCACTGGTGCCGCTCGAGGTCAATTACTACGTCGGCAAGACCGGCAACCTGCACTACTACATGGCCGATCCTGACTACTGCAAATGCATGTACATCGGTAACGAGCAGGATTATCAGGAGTACGAGAAGTTGAAGCTCAATCAGCAGTTCGAAGCAAAGGAAGGCGAGATCTCCCGCGAAAACCTCGAAGCCCAGCAGATGCAGGAGATGGACATGCAGGAAGAGATGTTCAACCCATACGGCATGGGCCTCGTCGGTCCGATGGGCCCTGCGATGTACTGGTGACGGCGATCGCGCCGCTCGACACAACTCACTGAACAATGCAGTTTGACGCTTTCCTCGAGCGATGCCGCGCGCAATGGCCCGAGTTTGCCGACGCGCGCCGCCTCGCACGCTCGACCCACCCTGTCGATCGCTCGCTCTCGCACATCCTCGCCGAAATCCCCGGGATGGCCACCGAGAACAAGCTCCGCCTCCTCAATTGCGCCGTCGCCTCGCTTGATCCCAACGAAGTTTACGTCGAGGTAGGATGCTACAAAGGTGCCAGCCTCGTCGGCGCCGCGACCGCCAACCCGCACGCGCGCATCTTCGCCTGCGACAATTTCTCGCAATTCGACGGCGCCGCCGACGCGCTCCGCCGCACCCTCGACGCGCGCACCGCGCCCTGCACGGTCACCTTCCTCGACCTCGACTTCCGCGCCTTTCTCGCCGCCGCGCCATGGACCCCCGCCCGCATCGGCGCCTACTTCTACGACGGCGGCCATTCCTTTGCCGATCAGTACGACGGCGTCGCACTCGCCATCCCGCACCTCGCCGACGACGCCCTCGTAATCATCGACGATACCAACAAGCGCGCCGCCCGCTCCGCCAGCAACCTCGTCGCCCGCGCGCTCGGCAACTTCAAACTCGTCCTCGATTTGCGCACGCCGCGAAACCATTCTCCCACATGGTGGAACGGCATCCAGCTCTATCGCTATCAACGCCACGCCGAGGACTCCGCAATAAAATTTCCCACCTCAGGCTTCACCGTCCGCAAACTAATCTACGACGACATCTTCCTGAACATGAAACACCGCCGCCGCGCCCGCCGCCAATCTCGCAAAGCCCGCGCAAAAGTCTGATCTCAAAACCCTTCGAGCAAAATGTCGTCCTCGACATTTTGCGATTCGTTTTCCGGATACCGGGTGCAGAGGTCACCCCTGCCCAGGGAGGTGTGGAACCCAGGCCGGGTTCCACATTCAATTAGTGATTTCCCCTTCCCCTGCCTTCACCGCCCCCAGCACCGCCTCCCCCTCCCCGGCCTCCGCGATCCCCAGCTTGTCGAGTATCGTCTTCTGCCCGACGCGCAGCCCCCGATCCGCCAGCATCGCGACGATCTCCGCGAACACTTTCACATCGTCGTCGTCCGGCAGTCCCAGCTCGATCTTCGGATACCGCGTCTGCGGCCCCATGTTCAGCTCGACGATCGGCCGCACTAGGTCGCGCGTGAGTGTCGCCGCCAGCCGCCTCGCATCCGCATTCAGGATGTCGCGGCGGACCGCGTCATGCACTTGCGCGGCCGCTCGCGATCCTCCCGACCTCGGCATCTCAGTAGTCAATGTCTGCCCGAGCACCGCTTTACTCACTTGCGCATCCAGGTATTCGCAAAAACTCTGATACAACTCCGCGCTGCCGTTCTGATGCGCTTCGACAAACTCCATTACCATCGACTCCGGCATGATCGCCGCCGCATCAGTACCTATTCGCGATACCGCATTGAGTAATGCCTGTTTGTCCTGTTCCGACGCCCCCGGATGGTATTTGCCTACTCTCAGCGGTTGCCCGAATACTTCGGTGAACGTTACCCAGTCCTTTAGTACGTAGTTCTTGAACAGGTATGCCCACCCGGCCGCGCGCGCCAGGCCCCCCCGGATCGGCAGGCCCGCTTTCGCCTTCGCGAAATGAGTCACGAATTTGTACGGCGCCAGCGGCGCCGTCATCGGCTGTATCCCGATCCCGGGATTCATCGTCGAATACAATCCGCCGCCGCCGAAATGCGTCGGTGGCCGCGTCTGCGCGTCGCTCTCGACCGGGATCGTTTCCCCTTTCAGCGTGCGCACCAGGATCTCCTCGCCCGCGATCCAGTCGAACGTGAACCAGCGCGGGTCGCGCCATTTCAATTGTGCGGGAAACCATTCGCGCCCAGTGGTATCCCACATTATCTCAGTCGCCGAAAACCCCTTGCCGACCGCGTCGAGCACGTCGAACAGCACGCTGTCGAGCTGTAGCGGCCCGTCCATCAACATCTCGCGCGCCATCGCCGCCGCGCGCTGATCCTCGGCGCCGGCGGACGCCGCGCGCACGACCAAATCGAGTTGCGCGACCGCGTTCTTGCGTGTCCCGAGCACGGCCAGGTAATGGAGGTCCTTCTCTTCCATCTCCTCGGCCAACTCCAGGTACAGATAAGGATCTCCGAACTCCGCTTGCTGCAATATTCCCGTCAGCCGCTCCGGCGTAAGCCCGATCGACGGATGCATCGCGGAATATATATTTCGCACTCCCGCCATCGTCGGCGCCGCCTGCTCTTCGCGCAGCATTCCGGTATCAACTTCGCGTCCGTAAGCATCATAGAGTGTCATTGCAGTTCTCCAAGGGAATTAGTCAGTTGTATGTTCTTTCGACGCCGCTTCGCCGATCTTCAAAAACCATTCGCCTCCGCACCGATGACACGCGCTGGGAAGTCGAACCAGCGCGAGTATGAACTCGTACCCGCACTCCTCGCACCTCCATCTCCAGTAGCTATTCATGTGACTAAAGGTCCGGCCGCGGGTTCCTCTAAACATCGGGTGCAGGGGTCACCCCTGCCGAAGGAAGCGTGAAACCCACCGCAAGTTTCACATAAGATTAGGTTCCTAAAACCCACGCACCCTCCCTCCCACCAAGTCCTCCTCAACCGGCGGCGCTCCGAATGCATCGATCCTCCCTTCGAATCCTTCCCGCTTTCCCACCCCGCGCGCCGCAAAATACTCGATTCTTCCCACCTCCGCGCGTGACGCGAAAAACGCCAGCGCCGCCGCCATCGCGGAGTCGCCATGCCGTCCCTTGCCGTCGCTCCCCGACCGCCGCTCGGAAATCTTTGCCACCCCCTGTTCGAGCACGATCGCGCGATGGTCCCCCAGCACGTCGGCGTCCTTCGGAATTTCGATCGTGCCGTCCTCGAACGCCGCCTTGTAGCGCGGCATATTTTCGCGGTACCACGACTCCGACAGCATCACCTGCACGATTCGTCCGCCGTAGCGCTGCGCCGCGGTTTCCGCCAGGTATTGCCCGTTGCCGCGCGCGTCCATCGCGCCCGTAGTAAAG
>JBOHWI010000149.1:0-2608 GCA_050736675.1 Binatus sp. (SeqCode) | reverse complement strand
GCTGTACACCTACCCGCTGCGCGACGGCGAGATACTCGGCGGCAAGTACCTGGCGTCGGTGCTGATCTTCCTCATGATGCTGCTGCTGACGGTGCTCTATCCGGCTTACATTTACAGCATCCACTCGTTTCCGCTGTTCCCGCTGGTGGCAGGCTACCTGGGCCTGCTGTTGATGGGATGCGCGTTTATCGCGTGCGGCGTGTTCATTTCGTCGCTGTGCGAGAGCCAGGTGATGGCGGGGATGGGCACCATCACGCTGCTGCTGTTTTTCTGGATTCTGAACTGGAATGAGGCCGCGTTTACCAGCTCGTGGCTTCAATTGATGCGCGCGTTTTCCCTGTTCGACCAGTTCGGGGGCTTTGCCAAGGGCGTCATCGATCTCGATCACGTTACTTACTTCATTTTCTTCAGCGTGTTTTTTCTGTTTCTGACGCAGCGTTCGATGGAGGCGCGCAAGTGGACGGGCCGGCGCTAAAGGACTCGTCCGCGGCCCAGCGCCGATCGATCTGGATGAACTACACGGTGCTGCTTTACACCGCGATCGCGTTCGGCGCCATGCTGTTCGTCGCCAACGCGATAATTTCGACCCGCAACATCCGCTGGGACCTGACCCCGCAGAAGCGATATTCGCTATCGGATTTCGACAAGCGCGTGCTCGGCGGCCTGACGCAGAACGTCAAGGTGATGGCGTTCGTGCGGACCGAAGATCCCGCCTACCTGGAACTCGCGGACCTTTTGTTCCAGGCGGCCGCCTTCACGCCGCGGCTTACCTACCAGGTGATCGACGTCAACAAGGCGCCGGGAATGGCGCGCGAGTACGGCGTGTCAAGCTACGGCGAGGTGGTGGTGGAATCGCAGGGGCGGCGCCGCGACTTCGACAACGCGCGCTCCGACGAACTGATTCCGGCGATCCTGCAAATTTCTTCGGACGCCAACAAGCACATATATTTCACGGTTGGGCACGGCGAGCGCGATCTGTTCAATACCGATCGCAGCCTGGGCTACTCGCTATGGCGCGCACTGCTCGAACAGAACAACTATCAGATCGACAACGTGTCGTTGTTCGCCAGCGGCGTGCCCGACGACGCCAAGGTGGTCGTGTCGCTTGGGCCGCAGAAGGATTTCCTGCCCGAAGAACTCGCGGCGCTCGCCAAATACCTGGACCGCGGCGGACATTACGTCGCGATCATCGACCCGTACGGTTCGTCTACGCTGGTTGAGTTCCTGAAAAAGTACTATCTCGATTTCATTCCGCAGGTGGTGGTCGATCCCGCGTATCGCCTGACCGCCGGCGAAATTCTCACGACCCAGATTCCGCTGCGTTCGGAAGAAAGTCCGATTAGCCGGTCGATGACCGCGCCGGCGGTTTTTTCACTGGGGCGCGGCGTGATGATCACCGGAGCGGTCGGCGCGGCCGCGCCCGGCGATTTGAGGGTCGCACAAGAGGACAAGTTCCTTTCGTCGTCGCACGAGAGCTGGGCGTCGGGCGATCCCAACGCGTTGACGACCGGAATCACCGAGTACAAGGCGGGGCGCGATATCAAGGGGCCGATTCCGGTGGCCGCCGAGATTGACTTCGCACCGGCGTCCACTCCGCACATCCCGGTAACGAAGATGACGCGGCTGGTGGGAATCGGGAGCAGCGCTTTCGCGTCGAACCAGTTTCTCGAGATGCTGGGAAATCGCGACCTCGCGGTCAGCCTGATCAATGAGCTGGCAGGCGACGAGATGCTGATCGCGAGCCGCGAACGGCTCAACAAGAGCGAAACCGCCGCCTTCTATATCAGCGATCAAGAGTCGCGGCATCTGCTGTTTTTCGGATCGGTCGTCGAACCGGCGATCCTGTTCCTGATCGCGATCACGGTGATGGTGCGGCGGAGGTTTTTCGCGTGAGCGCGCGGCCGGCAATCTTCTACACGATCGTTTTTTTCATCCTGCTGCCGATTTATTTCTGGATTCAGCCGAGCATCAAGCCTGAGGGGGCGCTGAGGGAGAAACAAGAGAGCCTGCTGAAGCTCGGCGGTATCGACGCGATCACCGTTACCAGCGGCGCGGAATCGCTGCGTTTTGAGAAGACCAAGGACGGCAAGCTCTACAATCTGGTCGAGCCGCCGGGAAAATTTGTGCCGCATGATCTGATGGACGCGATGGCGACGCTGCTGATCGGCGCGAAGTCGGTCGAAGTGGTAGCGGAAAATTCCACCGACCTCGCGCAGTTCGGCCTGGACCGTCCGAAGTCCGTGATAACCATCGAAGCCCCCGGCCAGCCGCAGCCGATAAAAATTGCGTTCGGCAACGAAAACCCCACCCACACCGCGGTCTACGCGCAGATCGAAGGAATCCCGAAAGTGTTTTTACTGGGCGAGAACGTCGAGTACTACCAGTCGCTGATGTTCCAGTGGATCGAGGGCAAGCAGGGCAAGAACGCGTAGTTCGCTCGTCTAGCTCGCGAGTCCTTTTTCGTCCAGCAGTCGCTCGAGTGCGTGCAGGAAATGATCGTAGTACTCGCCGTGATCGGAGGTGCCGTCGCGGGCGCGGATTCGGTCTGATGCGCTGACTTCGGCAATCAGGCGTTCGCGAAATTCATCCCAGCTGAAATGCCCCGACT
>JBOHWI010000148.1:0-4943 GCA_050736675.1 Binatus sp. (SeqCode) | reverse complement strand
GTTCAGGCCCATCTCTTCCATGCCTTGCGGCGTGAAGACTTCGATATTGGGCACCGCGCTCGCGCTGACTTCGATCTCGACTTCGCGATCGTCCAGATGGCCGCCGTTCAGCAGCTTGCGCAATTTCTCGCGCGTTTCCTTGTGCGAATCGTTGTCGCCCACTTCGATGTGCCCCTCGGGTGTGATCGTCGCGGGGCGGCGGACCTTGGTCGGCGCCGGGAACAGCAGATCGAGCAAGCGCTCCTCGGCGTTCTCGCGCGCCTTGACCGCGACGCGCTCGCGCGCTTCGTCGCGCACCATCTTGATTGCTATCTCCGCCAGGTCGCGAATCATCGACTCGACGTCGCGCCCGACGTAACCAACCTCGGTGTAGCGCGACGCCTCGACCTTGACGAACGGCGCCTGCGCCAGCCGCGCCAGCCGCCGTGCAATTTCCGTCTTGCCGACGCCGGTCGGCCCGATCATCAGGATATTCTTGGGCGCTATTTCGTCGCGCAACTCGGGCGCGACATTCTGCCGCCGCCATCGATTGCGCAGCGCGATCGCGACTGCGCGTTTCGCGTCATGCTGCCCGACGATATAGCGATCGAGCTCCGAGACGATCTCGCGTGGCGTCATTACTTGTGGCACTGCCATAGCTTTTGAAGCGTACTGACTACAGCTCTTCGAACACAAATTGATCGTTGGTGTAAACGCAGACCTCCGACGCGATCTTCATCGCGCCTTCCGCGATCTGGCGCGCCGTCATCCCCGAGCCGTGACGAATGAGAGCGCGCGCGGCCGACAACGCATAGTTGCCGCCCGATCCGATCGCGAGGATTCCGTCGTCGGGCTCGAGCACGTCGCCGACGCCCGAAATCAGCAGCGAGCTCTCCTTGTCCGCCACCACCAGCATCGCCTCGAGCCGCCGCAGGATTCGATCCGTGCGCCAATCCTTGGCCAGCTCAACCGCCGCGCGCCGCAGCACTCCATTGTACTCCTGCAGCTTCGATTCGAACTTGTCGAACAGCGTCAGCGCGTCCGCCGTCGAGCCCGCGAATCCCGCCAGCACGCGATCCTGATGCAGCCGGCGCACCTTTTTCGCCTTGCTCTTCATGATCGTCTGCCCAACGCTCACTTGCCCGTCGCCCGCGATGACGACCTGCCCTTCGTGGCGCACGCTCAGAATCGTCGTGTGGCGAATTTCGGCGCCCGGCTCGATACCTCTATCAAACTCGTGGGAAGGCACGTCGATAAACCTCTTTCAAATGATTCACGCTGACATGAGTATAGCGCTGCGTCGTCGCCAGGCTCGCATGACCGAGCATCTCCTGTATCGACCGCAGGTCGGCGCCATTACCAAGCATATGCGTTGCGAAAGAATGACGCAGCCCATGCGGCGTGACGCCCGCGCTCACGCCCGCGGCCTCGATTCTGCGCTGCAGGATCAACTCGACGCTGCGCGTGGTCAACCGGCCGCCGCGAAGATTGGTGATCACGGGACCGTTGTGCTCCCACGCAATCGGCATCGCGGTTTTCCACTTCTTCAATGCGTCCAGCGCAGGCTCGCCGAGGGGCACCAGCCGATCCTTGTTGCCCTTGCCCGCCCGCACCATCACCATCCCGAGCTCTTCGTCGATATCGCGCCAGTCGAGCCCGACCAGCTCGCCGACGCGCAGGCCTGACGAGTACAACGTCTCGAAAATAGCGCGATCGCGGATCGATGCAGGCGTGGAGTCGTCGGGCGTCGGTGAAAATTCGAGCAGCCGGCGAACTTCGTCCTCTTGCAGTATCGAGGGCAAGCCGCGCACATTCTTCGGCGAGCGAATCGATCGCGCGGGACTCGCCGCGCCAATCGTTTTCGTCGTCTCGCGATATCGAAAGAAGGCCTTGATCGCGCTCAGTCGGCGCTGGACGGTGGCGCGGGCGGCGTTGTTCTTCATCAATTCGGCCAGGTAGCTGCGTATATGATCCGCCGTGATGCCGGCGACGTCGATCTCGTCGATATGCTTGCCGAGAATCGCGGCGCGCTCGAGTAAAAAACTTCGGAACGCGAGCAGGTCACGGCGATAGTTCGTCACCGTATTGTCCGCCGCGCGCGACGCCTTTTTCAGCGCCACTGCAAATGCGTTTACCTCAGCCTCCATCGTCTCGCGCGCACCCATTTGAGCGGCTATGCTATCAGCGGCGATTCGGCTGAAAAAGCAGGCATTCCAACGCCGGTCGCATTCTAGTCCCGCGGGGCACCACGCCGCACAAAGAACTCGCCGCTTCGCCATGAACTGTTGGAACTGCGCCAGGAAAGTAGAAGTGATCGCGGGCGAGCGCATCGGCTTTCGCGACGAGTGCCCCGGATGCGGCCACGCGCTGCACTCATGCCGCAACTGCGGCCTTTACGATCGGAGCTACAACAACAGTTGCCGCGAGCCTATGGCGGAACGGGTGGTCGATAAGGAACGATTCAACTTCTGCGAATATTTTACCCCGGGCGATGCGGCCGCGAAGCCGTCTGTCAAGCCGAAGACAGGAGCACAGGACAAGCTGGAGGCTCTGTTCAAGAAAAAATCATGACATCCCGTAGATCGCTCCTACATGATCGATGCGCCCAGCTTCTGTTCGTCGCGGCGTTCGCTTCGATTGTGGCCACCGGATGCCATCCGGCCAACAGCGCCCGCGGCGTCGTCGATCGCTTCATCGACCAATATTATGTGGCGATCGATATCAAGGCGGCCGAACCGTTCTGCACCGGCCTCGCGCTGGACAAGCTTCATAAAGAGATGCAGCTCATCGGCGATCAAAAAATCGACGCCAACACGCGCAAGCCCACCGTGCATTACAAGCTGACTGCGGAGCGCGACGCCCCCGACCATATCCAGTTCCTGTTTCGAGCGACTATCGACGTGCCCGAGGGTGGCACCTTCAACCGCAACTGGCTGATCACGGCGCGCAAGAGCGTTGACACGTGGAAAGTGTCTAATTTCGATGACTACGAATAGCCTCGCCGCGATTATCCTCGCCGCCGGCAAGGGGACCCGGATGCGCTCGAAGCGCGCCAAAGTCCTGCACGAGCTGGGCGGAGAACCGATGGTCGCGCGCGCGATCCGCACCGTCGTGGCGCTCAAGGCGGATCCGATAGTAATCGTCGTCGGCCACCAGGCGCGCGAAGTCGCAGCTGCCATAGACTTTCCGAACGTGCGATTCGCGCTCCAGGAGCCGCAGCGCGGCACGGGAGACGCTGCGAGATGTGCGCTCGACCAGCTTCCTGCGGACTTTGCCGGCGACGTACTCATCACTTACGGCGACATGCCCGCCGTCACGCCGACGACGCTGCGCGCCTTTCTCGACGCGCATCGAAAACAGGGCGCCAAACTCTCTTTCATCAGTATCGTGCTCGACGATCCCGCCGCATATGGAAGGGTTGTTCGCAATGTGAGTGGCAAGGTTGAAAAGATCGTCGAGTTCCGCGACGCGTCTCCCGCCGAGCGCGACATCAAGGAAATCAACACCGGCTGTTACTTGGTCGACAGCGCGTTACTTAGGTCTGCCCTCACTGAAATAAAACCGGGCAACAAGCAGGATGAGTACTACCTGACCGATATCGTCGCGATCGCGCGCGGTCGCAATTCAAAAGTCGAAGCGTGGGTCGCCAACGGTCCGGCCGAGTTCGCCGGCATCAACTCGCGCGAGGAGCTTGCAAATATGGAAGCGGAAATTCGTATGGCTGTTAATCGAAAGCTGATGGAATCCGGTGTCACGCTCGTAGATCCATCGACGGCTTACATTTCTGAAAAAACTGAGATCGCGCCCGACTGCGTGATCGGCCCCAATGTCCAGATTCTCGGCGCGTGCAAACTCGGCGAGGGCGTGCGAATCGACGGCACCGCGTGGCTCAGCAACGTGACTGTTGGCCCGCGATGCCATCTGAAGCTGGGCGTGCGTGCCGAAGATTGCATCATCGGCGAGGAATCCGACATCGGGCCGTTCGCCAACTTGCGCGCCGGCACCGAACTCGCCGGCCACAATCGCATCGGCAATTTCGTCGAGACCAAAAACGCGCGCATCGGATGCGGCACCAAGGCCAGCCACCTGAGCTACCTCGGCGACGCCACAATAGGCGCCGACACCAACGTCGGATGCGGCGTCATCACCGTGAACTACGACGGTTACGACAAGCATCACACCGAGATCGGCGACCGCTGCATGGTCGGATGCGACACGCAGCTGGTCGCGCCGGTGAAAGTCGGCAGCGATGTGTACGTCGCGTCAGGCACGACGATCGTTCGCGAGGTGCCCGGCGGCGCGCTCGTCATGTCGCACCATCCGCAGCGAGAGAAAGCCGGCTGGATGGCGACCTGGCGCAAGCGCCACGGCGACAGCCCCGACGGCAGTTTGAAGCGCAAGAAGGATAATTGAGAGTTTGTGAATTGTCCGGAAAACAAACTCCGACGAACACGGCTTGTAGGTTGTCTGAGCGGCTGCGTTTTGTGTCATTCTTCGCGGCGCTCAGAATGACACAAAAATCTGATCTTCTTCGGAACTGCTAAGCCAAAGTTGATTCTCCCAGAAAAAATTCACGAACCTTACGCCTGAACACGGCGCTTGAACTAGCTCGGCCCAGCGAGAATAATCGTTGCAACGAGGTGACGGTCGAGGCGATAGAAAATAAAATCGAGAGTAGCGCCAGGACTCATGGCGGCAGCGCCGTGAGTTGACGAGGTGGAAGCAGTATCGAAAGATTCGGCGGATGGCTTCCCGGCTCCACAGTCGATAGAGGCGAGCAACGAAAAACCGCGCGGGTGACCGCGCGACAAAGTGCGCCTCAGGTGGCAGAGCATCCGGCTCTGACGTGATTTTCTAAACTCTCCTGCAAATCATTTCGCTGTCGCTCCGTCCCTAAGGGTTCGGATAACTCCGTAACCTTCCCTGAAAATTCAGGGAAAGGAGCGAACTTGTATGTGCGGAAT
>JBOHWI010000147.1:0-5590 GCA_050736675.1 Binatus sp. (SeqCode) | reverse complement strand
AGTTGTGACACGCCCATCACTGCCTGGCAATCACCTCGGCGCCGAATTTTTCCATCGATGCAAGATGCTCGCGCGTCGTCGCGGCCGGCCCGACGATAATTCGCGATACGCCCATCTCGGCGAATTTCTCGATGTCGCCGGGCTTCAACTGCTCGCGCAGCCTGCTCACGGTCAGCTCGAGCGGCGCCGTGCGCTCCGCCGCGCGCTCATGCTCCCGCAGACGCTTGATCGTCGCCGCAATCTCGTCGTCGCTCTCAGCGATTCCGTACCAGCCGTCGCCGAGCTTTGCCGCCCGCTTGAGCGACGGCTCGGTGTTGCCGCCGAATACGATCGGCGGATGCGGTTTTTGCACGGGCTTGGGCATGAACTTGAAACCCTCGACGCTGATCGTCTTGCCGTGATAGTCCGGCGAATCCTTGGTCCACAGTTCCTTCATCAGCGCGAGATACTCGCGCGTGCGCAGCGCGCGATCCTTGAAGTTCATCCCGACGCCTTCGAACTCCTCCTCGAGCCAACCGATTCCGACGCCGAAAATAAATCGTCCGCCCGAAAGCACGTCGAGGCTCGCGACCGCCTTGGCCGTCGTAAACGCGTTGCGAATCGGCAGCACGAATACTCCCGTTGCCAGCCGAATCTTCGTCGTGACCCCGGCCACGTATGCCAGCGCCAGCAACGGATCGTGCAGCGGAGTCTCGGGCGGCGCGCCCATCCTGCCACTGGATGAATACGGATAAGGCGAGCGGTACGTTACCGGCAGGATAATATGCTCGGGAATCCAGAGCGATTCGAAGCCGCTCTCCTCCGCTTTGCGCGCGACCGCGGCGATGCTGTTGGGCGACGTCTGATACAAAAATGTTCCGAATTTCGTTGGGTTCCACGCTCCTGCGCGCGAGATTTAACAATACGGCTAGTCAGTTTCCAGCTTCACCGCGAACACCGCCGGATCTTCGATCGTGCGCAAATCGAGCTGGAACGAATCGTCGGCCACCCGCCCGATTATTCGCGCGCGCCGAAACATCGCCGCGATCGCGTTGGCCGATTTCTCCGGATGCGTCACGCGAATCGCCACCGACTTCAGCTCCTCGACCGGCATCGCGCCCGAGCCGACTTGCGCAGCCGCATCGACAATCTCGACCGCGTAGCCGGCGCCCAGCCGCTCCGCCACGATCTCTCGCGCGCGCGGCGCGATCGCGCCGATCTCGGCCACACTGCGTCCGAGGATTCTCAGGGTCGGCAGCTCCGCGCCCAGGTCACCCGAGCGAAGATAGAGCCGCATCGTCGCCGCCAGCGCCGCCAGCGTCAGCTTGTCGCATCGGAGCGCGCGCTTCAGCGGATTTCGCTTGATTCGATCGACCGCCGCGCGCCGGCCCACAATCACGCCCGCCTGCGGACCGCCGAGCAGTTTGTCGCCCGAGAAGGTAACGACAGCCGCGCCCGCCGCGATTCGCTCGCGCACAATCGGCTCGCGCGCAATTCCATACTGCGTCAGATCGATCAGCGCCCCCGCACCCAGATCCTCCATCACGTCGATTCCCCGCGCGCGCCCGATTTCGACCAGGTCTTCGAGCGTAACTTCGCTGGTGAAGCCCACCACTCGGTAGTTTGACGGATGCACTTTCAGCAGCAGTGCGGTCTCGGGCCCGACCGCATCCGCGTAGTCGCCCGGATGCGTTCGGTTGGTCGTCCCGACTTCGCGGATTATCGCGCCGCTCTTCGCCATCACGTCCGGCAACCGAAACGACCCGCCAATCTCGATCATCTCGCCGCGCGACACTATTACTTCGCGCCCCTCGGCCAGCGAGTTAAGCGCGAGCACGACCGCCGCCGCATTGTTGTTCACGACGGTCGCCGCTTCGGCCCCGGTCAGCGCGCAAATCTCGTCTTCAACGATCGAATCGCGGTCGCCGCGCCCGCCGCTTTCCAGGTCGTACTCCAGATTCACGGCAGATCGCGCCGCCGTCTCGACCGCTTCGATTGCCGGCTCGGCTAAAATCGCGCGCCCAAGGTTGGTATGCAGCACGACTCCCGTAGCATTCACGACCGGTCTCAGAACCGGCTCATCCGCCGCAACCGCCTGCGCAGTCGCACGCACGACAGCTTCGATCATCGCGCCCCGCTCACGCGGATGCGTGTCCCGCCCCGCGAGAATCGCGGCACGCAACTCCGCCTGCGCCCGCTGCACCATCACCTTGATGTAGCTGCGGCCGAATCCCGCAAGCGCGGGATTCGCAGCCGCCGCGCTGATGCACTCATCGATAGGTGGCAGCGCGCGGACGGCCTCCGCGCGCTTGTCACCTTCCGCGTTCTTATGTTTCCTCGAATGCTTCGGCACGACCGCCAGATTATCGAAGAACGGGCTAGTGGCGTTCGTGGACGTATAGGCCCGGCGCTGTTTCTCCCGCTTTGTACAGGTCGCTGCCCAGAGATTTCGGCGCGGGGCGTTCGCTCCCGGAGCGGGCTATGACCCACTTGATCCAGTGATCCCACCAGGTACCCTTGTTCTCCACCGCTCCTTTCGCCCATTCGTCGGGATCTTCGGGTAGGCGCGCGCCGACGTAATAGCGGGCTTTGAAGTTGCCGGGCGGGTTGACGAGGCTCTGGATGTGGCCGCTGGAACCGAGCACGAATTCCATTCGCCCGCCGAACATCCGCGTCGCGCGGTAGCATGCGCGCCATGCGCAAATGTGGTCGGTCGTGCCGGCCACCAGGTAGAGATCGTTCTTCACCGCGCGCAAATCGATTGGCGTGCCGAGCACCGAGACCTCGCCACCGTGCGTCAGCGGATTTCTGAGAAACAGATCGAGAAAACCCGCGTGCAGCTTGGCCGGCAGATTGGTCGAGTCGGCGTTCCAGTAGAGTATGTCGAACGGCGCCGGGTCGTTGCCCAGCAGATAATTGTTGACCCAGTAGTTCCACACGAGATCGTTCGGCCGCAGCCAGGCGAAGACGCGCGCCATGTCGCCGCCGTCGAGCACGCCTTTTTCCGCGGAGCGATCCCGCGCGGCGTCGATCGCTTTCTCGGTCGCGAACATCCCGGTCATCGAGGGCAGGCTCGTATCCAGCATCGTCACCAGCAGCGTCACCGCGTTGACGCGCTTATCGCCCGAAGCCGCGAGATGCCCGAGCATCAGCGAGGTCGTGATGCCGCCGGCGCATACGCCGAGCACGTTGCAATCGGGACTGCCGGTGATCTCGCAGGCCGCGGCGATAGCTTCTTTGCACGCGGTGACGTATTCGTCGAGCCCCCAGTTGCGATCGCGCGGCGTCGGATTGCGCCAGCTAATCGTGAACATGGGAATTCCGTGCTTGACCGCGTACTCGACGAAGCTGCGGCCCGGCGCGAGATCCATGATGTAGAACTTGTTGATCTGCGGCGGGATGAAGAGGATCGGGCGCTCGTAAACCTTGTCGGTCGCGGGCGCGTACTGAATCACCTCGCAGACCGGGCTGCGGAACACGACGGCGCCCGGTGAGAGCGCGAGATTCTTGCCGACTTCGAACGGGCGCTTGTCCACCGTCGACGGCATCCCGCCGTTGCTCCACAGGTCGCCGATGAAGTTGCGCATCCCCCACAACACGCTCATCCCCGACGTGTCGAAGGCGCGCTTGAGCGCGGCTGGATTGAGCCAGAACGCGTTGGTCGGCGCCAGCGCCTCGGTCAGCAGGGTGATGGCGAATTTCTGCTGCTCGACTTCCTTCCACTCGATACCTTCGTCCTGGTTTACGAGATCGTGCATCGCGGTGCGCCACGCCAGGTAAGTCTGCATCATGCGATGGTAGAGCGGGTGCTGCGTCCACGCGGGATCGGCAAAGCGCTTGTCACCGGGCTCGGGCGCCACGGACGCGACCCCGGCTGCAACCTGCCCCAGCTCCAGCCACAGTTGGAGCACGCGCGAGGCGACGGTCGCAGGCCGCGAGGCGAGATGCGTCAGCAAGGTAGTCAACGTTCCGACAACTTGCGTGGCATCGAGGCCGACGAACGGATTGGCGCCGAGGATAGCGTTCAGTGCGGGATGGTTTTCTTCGGGCGTCTGAATTTCAGGCTGCCGCCTGGCTGCACTATCCATTTCCGCCTCCTGTTCCGATCGCAAAGGGCCAGCGCGATTCCAGCATAAAGTAGCGCCGACACCAAACCGGCTATTGCGCGCCGCTCAGCCGAGCAGTTCGAGGCCGTGCTCGAACATTCGCGGCGCGGACAAGGCGGTATCCTCCCACAACGGATCGTGACGCTTACCCCGGCGATGCAGCATCAGGTTGAAGCAGGTGATGACGCCGAACCGATAGCCCGCGAACGCGCGGAACCATCGCACTTCGGGGATCGAGACAGGGAAGCCGGCGGCCTTGGCGTACACGTCGACGATTTCGTCAGCGTTGAGCAGCGAGCCGCGGCCGGGATCCACCCCTACCCAGCTTCCTGGGTCCGAAAAAAAGCAAATCCAGCCGAGGTCGAGCAGCGTCGCGCCGACCAGCGAGATTTCCCAATCGATCAGCGCGACCACGCGTTCCTCGTTGAACAGCACGTTCGACCATTGAAAGTCGCCATGGACGCATCCGATGCGCGCGGCGGCCGGCAGGCTCGAGCGCAGGCGTTCGCGCAGTTCGGGTGCGCGCGCGACGACGGCGGGATCGAGCGTCGGGCGGTCGAGCAGGTAGTCCAGCCGCTTTAGCTCTTCGCTGAGCGCGAACGGCTCGCCCCATGCGGCGCGGCGCGGCTCCAACGGGATGTTGTGCAGCGCGGCCATCGTCGCGATCCCATTGCGCGCCAGGCGTTTCAGGTGCGGGAGCGGCAGCGGGGATTCGCCGAGCTTAAACCCCTCGACGAAGCCCGCGACGAAGTATGGCCGCTCGAAGAACCCGGGTTCGTCGCCGTACCAGATGATCGGCGGCACCGCGACCGCAGTGTCGGCCAGCGACGCCATCACGCGCGCCTGCCGCACGATGTCGGCGGGGCCGGAGATTTTGACACCGGGCGGCGCGATGCGCACGACGAATTTTCCCGCCGGAGTCGCCGCGGGCGCACTCCGTTCGAGGACAAAGCTGTAGCTGAAGCCGGCGTGCCCCGGCAGCGACTCGAGCGAATGCGCCCGCGCCCCGGCGTCGCCGGTCTTCGCGCGCACCAAGGCCGTCAGTTGCGCGGTTACCTGTTCGATATCTCCGGGCATCGCAAAGCGATCTCGCGCTAACCCTTCATCCCTGTTTGCGCCGACGCGGGATGCAGGCTCGACTTGGCGCTGGGACGCGCGCCCACGCGCAGGAACCACGCGTTCACGTTCTTCAGCGAAGGATCGAGCGGCTGATTTACGCTGCCGCCGAAGTCGAGCGCGCAATACAGAATGATGTCGGCGACGGTAAACCGATCGCCCGCGATGTAATCCTTGCCCGCGAGCAGCTTATCGAGCCACTTGAGTTTGTCCTGCACCGCCGCCTTCATGCCCGGCGCCGCCTCGGGCAGGATGCGCATCCGATCCTTGAACAGTTGCGCACCCTCGGAATAGCGGAACGCGTTGTAGAGATGCTCGGTGATCAGCAGTTCGATGCGGCGCTGCCACTGGCGGGTCTCGGCGCGTTCCTCAGCGGTCGAGCCGATCAG